>JAKZSU010000033.1:0-13019 GCA_047517485.1 Alphaproteobacteria bacterium | reverse complement strand
CATCTCACCGAAGAAATTGACCAAATGATACCGACCAGCATTGAGTGAATCTCATTGCTGGTCGGCAAGCGCGACCGCGCGCCCGAGCTTACGCGAGGCAAGCCTGCGTGGCGCCTGAACGCACTACAAACCGCGATGAGCCTTACTCACCGTGGTTTGGTATGAGTCTTTGTTAACGCCAAGCCGGTATCAGCCGCCGGTGTCCTTGGCAACGCGCCCTTCGGCGATATCGAGCGCGACATCGACGATCATGTCCTCTTGCCCGCCGACCATGCGCCGCCGTCCCAGTTCGGAAAGAATTTCGCGGGTATCGACGCCATAGGTTTCGGCCGCGGTTTCCGCGTGCCTGAGAAAGCTCGAATAGACGCCGGAATATCCCAACGACAGGGTTTCGCGATCGACCCGAACCGGGCGGTCTTGCAACGGTCGGATCAGGTCCTCGGCGGCATCCATCAGTGCGAAAAGATCGCAGCCGTGCTCCCAACCCAAAAGATCGGCGACCGCGATCAAGACTTCGAGCGGCGTATTCCCCGCGCCGGCGCCGTGCCCGGCGAGCGAGGCGTCGACCCGGGTCGCGCCGTGCTCCACCGCGACCACCGAATTGGCGACACCGAGCGACAGGTTATGATGCGCGTGGATACCACGCTGGGTTTCCGGCTTGAGCGCGTCGGCGAACGCCTTGAAGCGATCGGCGACCCCGTCCATGGTTAGCGCTCCCGCCGAATCCGTCACATAGACGCAATGCGCGCCATAGCTCTCCATCAGCAGCGCTTGGACGACCAGTTCGTCGGCCGGGATCATGTGCGCCATCATCAGAAATCCCGAGACATCCATGCCGATCTCGCGCGCGAACGCGATGTGCTGCTTGGCGACATCGGCCTCGGTGCAATGGGTGGCGACACGAACCGATCGGACACCGGCGTCGTAGGCAGCTTGCAGGTCTTCGATAGTGCCGATCCCCGGGATCAACAGAGTCGTCAGTTTGGCGTGCTCGAGGACCTCGGCCATCGCCGCGATCCACTCGACGTCGGTATGCGAGGCGAAGCCATAGTTGAAGCTCGACCCGTTCAGACCGTCGCCGTGGCAGATCTCGATGGCATCGACCCGGGCTTTGTCCAGCGCGAGCGTGATGTCGCGAACGGTATCGAGGCCGAACTGGTGGCGGATGGCGTGCATGCCATCGCGCAGCGTGACGTCCTGGATATAGAGCTTGGGCTTATCGGACATAATCTTAACCTCCGCCGTTCATCCGGCGCTCGACGAAGCGCTCGGCGGTCTTCAGCGCGGCCGACGTCATGATGTCGAGGTTGCCGGCGTATTTGGGCAGGTAATGCCCGGCGCCCTCGACCTCGAGGAACACCGAGGATTTGATGCCGGTGAAGTCGCCATAGCCGGGAATATGGATCGGATTGTTGTCGCCCAGGCTTTGGAACTGAACTTTTTGCTTCAATCGATAGCCCGGCACATAGTGCTGGACTTCCTTGACCATGTCCTCGATCGATTGTTCGATATCTTCCGGCGAGCCACCCTCCGACAGGGTGAACACGGTATCGCGCATGATCATCGGTGGGGTCGCGGGGTTGAGCACGATAATCGCCTTGCCGCGCCCGGCGCCGCCGACTTTCTCGAGCCCAGCCGCGGTGGTCCGGGTGAACTCGTCGATATTGGCGCGGGTTCCCGGTCCCGCCGAGCGACTGGAAATCGACGCGACGATCTCCGCGTAGGGGACTGATCTCGAGACCCGGGCGACCGCGTGCACCATCGGGATCGTCGCCTGTCCGCCGCAACTCACCATGTTGAAGTTGGGGGCGTCGAAATGCTCTTCCATATTGACCACTGGCACCACATAGGGGCCGATCGCCGCTGGGGTGAGGTCGATCATCTGCTTGCCGTGTTCGGCGCAGACCGCGGCGTGGCGCGCGTGCGCCTTGGCCGATGTCGCGTCGAACACCAGGCGTATATCGGCGAACGCCGGCATCGCGACCAGACCGTCTATGCCACGATCGGTCACCGCCACGCCGGCGTCGCGCGCCCGCGCCAGGCCGTCGGAGTCGGGATCGATGCCCACCAGCGCCGCCATTTCCAAGGTCTTCGATGTTTTGATGACCTTGGTCATGAGATCGGTGCCGATATTGCCCGAGCCGAGTATCGCGCACTTTATAGCCATCGCGTCTTGCCTTTCAGTAGGTCGCCCGCCCGCCCGAGATATCGTATGTCGCGCCGGTCGAGAAGGTCACGTCTTCAGAGGACAGCCATGCGATGAGGGCCGCCACTTCCGCCGGCTGCCCCATCCGTCCCATCGGATCTTGGCGATCATATAGGCATTCTGCTCCGGCGTATTCTGTTGCAGGATCGGCGTCTCGATCACCGCCGGCGCGACGCAGTTGACCAGGACACCGAGTTCGGCGGTCTCCTTGCCAAGCGATTTGGTCAGGCCGATGACTCCCGCTTTGGCCGCGCTGTAATGGCCGTGATTGGGATTGCCTTCCTTGCCGGCGATCGAGGCGATGTTGACGATCCGCCCGTAGCCGTTCTCGATCATCCGCGGCACCACCGCGCGGCAACAGAAAAACGTCCCGTTGAGATCGATCTCGATCACCCGGCGCCATTCCTCGATCGGCGTCTCCCATATTTTTTGGTTGGCACCGCCGATACCGGCGCTGTTGACCAGAATATCGATCGTGCCGCATTGCGATATCGTCGCGGCGGTCGCGGCCGCCACCGAGTCCGGATCCGCGACATCCATCGCCACCGCATGGACCGGGCCGCGAGACCGGAGTTTCTCGACCGCCGCGTCCAGATTGGCGCTGTCGCGATCCCACAACGCGACCGAGGCGCCCGAGTCGAGCATGCGTTCGGCGGTGGCAAAGCCGATGCCAACCGCGCCGCCGGTAATCACCGCCACCCGGTTTTCCAAGTCGATCCGGTTCATGAATGTCCTTTCAACGTCCCAATAGGGGAGGAATGTTCAACAGCAAATCTTCGTTGCCGAAGCCGCCGGCCTTGGTGACCAGCCACAGCCTTTCGCCGCCATACTCGACGTGGCTCAAGGGGACGCCCGGCGAGATTTGTCCTTCCAACGTCATAATCGGCTCATCGATGGCGTGGAGCACCGCCGCGGTCACGTCGCCGCCGGTCAGCAGCAGCGCCCTAAACTTGAAAATGTCGAGCAATGCCGCGACACTTGCGCCAAGCGCGGCGGCGACCGTATCCGCCGGCGGATCGTCGAGCTGGCGCGGGATGCGAACCACGCCACACGATCGCCCCGATAAGTCCCGCGCCGCCGCGATTGGGTCGAAGCGTCCTTGTGGCGCCGCGATCTCCACGCAATCGCTGTTCTCGCGAAGCAGGCGTTCGACTTGCCGATCGCTTTTCGTCGAGCGTGATCCGATGACGTAGAGTAGCGGGTGTTCGGAGCGGCCGGGACGCTGGAAATCGGCTTTTTTTCCCATCGCGGTTGCCGCCAGCGCTTCCGCCAGACCGGCCGATCCCACGGCCATGGTTTGGCCATGACGTTCGATCAACCATTTGGCGATGCGCGCGAGATCACCGCGGTTTTGCGCGTCCGCCACCCAAATTGCCAACCCGCTGGTCGGCGCCGGCAAATGGTGCGCGATGTTGGCGACCGGCAAGGCCGGGTCGATCCGGCGCAACTGGTCGCAAAGCGGCACCGGCGAGGCCGGGGATACCGCGTCATGCACGAAATCGGTGTCGGCAAGCGGGATGCCATCGACCAACACCGCACCGTTCTCGAGGGTTCGTCCTTGCTCCGGCATCGCCGAACATATCACTGCCTGGCCGAGACCAGTGGCGGCGATCGCGGCGAGAATTTCCGGCGCCACGTTGCCGCGCAACGTCGAGTCGATCTTCTTGAACCAGAACGCCGGATGGTATTCCGAAACCATTCGGCTCGTCGCCTCGATCCTGCTAATCGCCCGGTCGGGCGGCACGTGCCGCGATTGGGTGCAGAACGACAGGACCGTGGGAATCGGCGTTCCTATTGCACGCAGGCTTTCGGGCGTTGTCGCGACGCGGGTATCGAGGCCGCGGTCGGCATAGGGCGCCGCGGCATCCAGGGCGCCGGTTAAATCGTCAGCCAAAATCGCGATTTCGATCGACACGAAGTCCTCAAGGTGCGGCGGCGGGCGTCTCGGCGATGCGCCGCCCGTAGTCCAGTGCCGACAGCATGTTCGTCGGGTCGGCCTTGCCGGTCCAGGCAATGTCGAAGGCGGTGCCATGGTCGACCGAACAGCGTTCGATCGGCAGACCCAGGGACACGTTGACCGCGGTATGGAAAGCGATCAGTTTTACCGGGATGTGTCCTTGATCGTGGTAGTTGGCGATCACCAGATCGAACTCGCCTTGGCTGGCGCGATAGAACACCGTGTCGGCGGCATAAGGGCCCGAGGCCTCGATACCCTCGGCGCGCGCGGCCGCGACCGCGGGCACGATCTGCTCGGTATCCTCGTGGCCGAATAGTCCGCCCTCGCCGCAATGGGGGTTGAGGCCGGCGCAGGCGATACGGGGATTGTCGATACCGAGGCGGCGCAGATGATCGCGGCCGGCGCGCATGGTATCCAGAATCCGCTGGGTGCGCGTTCCCTTGATCGCACCATTCAGCGAGACATGCGTCGTCACATGCGCGACTTTCAGCGTCTCCGAGGCCAGCAGCATGTACGACGACGGCGCGCCGGTCAGATGCTGCAGCAGTTCGGTGTGGCCGTCGTATTTGTGCCCCGCCATATGCAGCGCCGCCTTATTGAGTGGCGCGGTGACGATCGCGCCGATAGCGCCGCTTTGCGCCAGCTCGACGGCTCTCACCACATAGCCGTGCGCGGCGTGCCCGCCGCCCGCGGTTTCCGTGCTGTCGCGAATTTCGTCTTGCAACGGCGTCTCCACCGCTTCGATTGCGACGTCGCCGGACCCGGTGCCAAAGCTGAGACCGGACCCGCACAGCGCGTTGGCGCGCAGCAGAAATTCGCCGCCGCCGATCACCAGGCATTGCGACCGCTGCTCCCGCGAAAGCTTGGCCAGCGCCTTGCAAATGATCTCCGGGCCGACCCCGCTCGGGTCGCCCATGGTTATTCCGAGGGTAGCCACCGACATCCCCTTCCGTATAAACGTGACGTTGCGGATCAAGACCAGCTGTCGATGGTGGTCGCCGCTTGCACCCGCCCGGGGCGCATCGATCCCGTGTGGTATAGGATCGTAATTTGCCGGACACAAGGGGCGGCGCAAGAGTGTAGGAAAACCACCAATCCAGACGGGGAAACCAGACGTGCGGACACATAAGATCGCGATAATCGGCGGCGATGGAATCGGGCCCGAGGTGGTGACGGCGGGGCTCAGGGTCCTCCGCGTGGTCGCCGCCGCCGACGGCTTTGCCCTTGATACGGAAGACTTTCCCTGGGGCTCCGATTTCTTTCGCAAGTATGGCGTGATGATGCCCGCCGATGGTCTTGAGGCGATTCGCGGATTCGACGCGATTTATTTCGGCGCGGTCGGCGATCCCGAAATCCCCGACGACGTGACCTTGTGGGGCTTGCGGCTCGCGCTGTGCCAGGGGCTCGATCAATATGCCAACGTGCGCCCGGCGAAATTACTGGCCGGCTTGACCGGGCCGCTGCGCGAGGATCTCGGTCGCCAAGTCGACTGGATCGTGGTCCGCGAAAACAGCGAGGGCGAATATGCCGGTATTGGCGGCCGGACCCACCGCGGCACCGCCCACGAGGTCGGCATCGACACCACCATGTTTACCCGAACCGGGGTCGAGCGCATTCAACGTTACGCTTTCGAAATTGCACGAACACGTCCTCGTAAACATTTGACATGCGTGACAAAATCGAATGCGCAGAAACACGGCATGGTGATGTGGGACGACATCTTCGACGAGGTCGCGGCGGATTATTCCGATATCGCGACGAACCGGGTTCTGGTCGATGCCTGCGCCGCCCAGATGGTGCTCAAGCCGGGCACCATGGACGTCATCGTGGCGACCAATCTGCATGCCGATATCCTGTCCGACCTCGCCGGCGCCTTGTCTGGTAGTCTGGGCATGGCGGCGAGCGCCAATCTCGATCCCGAGCGCCG
Organism: Alphaproteobacteria bacterium; assembly: GCA_047517485.1. Classification (GTDB taxonomy): domain Bacteria; phylum Pseudomonadota; class Alphaproteobacteria; order UBA7887; family UBA7887; genus JAKZSU01. Next base: position 6,929 of record JAKZSU010000033.1, on the reverse strand, counting down.
CGCGCCCTCGATGTTCGAGCCGGTGCACGGCACCGCACCCGATATCGTCGGCCAGGGCATCGCCAATCCGCTTGCCGCGATCGCCAGCGGCGCGATGATGTTCGACCATCTGGGGGAGGGCGACTCGGCGCGCCGCCTCGACGCGGCGATCGCGCGGGTCGCCCGCGAGGCGTCGGTGTTGCCGCCCGATCTCGGCGGCACCGCGACCACGGAACAAGTCGCCGACGCCGTCATCGCGGCCTTGGAACAGGGGAATTAGTATCGGTCCCGGCGCATTACCGACACCAAGTCGCCACGACACCGACTTATTCCGCTGCGACGGTGACATGGTATAGCCTGTTTTCGTACCCGGAGAGTTCAGGGAGTGGCCATGATCGCGCATAAAAATTCAGCTTGGATTCGATTGCTCATACTCGCGCTCGTCACGCCGTGGCTTCATGGGGCCGCCCAAGCGGCGCCGTCGGATTTGACCCTCAAACGAGTACTACTCTCGACCGGCGGGGTCGGCTACTTCGAATATGAGGCGGTGATCGACGGCGACGCCGAGCTTGTCCTCGACGTGCGCCTCGACCAGGTCGACGACGTGCTCAAGAGCATCGTCGTGTTCGACGACGTCGGCGGAGTCGGCACCATTCGCCTGCCCGGGCGCGAGCCGCTGGCCCAGGTGTTTCGCGATTTGCCGTTCGATGCGCAAGCGGTCACCTCGCCGGTTCGCTTGCTCGATGCCTTGCGCGGCGCGCGGGTAACGGTGGCGGGCAGCTGCGATCTCAGCGGCCGGATCATCGGCATCGAAGCCGGGGTCATGGCGCTTCCCGACGGCGGCGGCACCGTCACCCGGCACCGCGTCGGCGTGCTCACCGATCGCGGGGTGCAGGACTTCATTCTCGAGGACGCCGACGCGGTGAGTTTTTCCGATCCCGCGCTGCGGGCCCAGGTCGAGACGGCGTTGGCGGCGATCGCCGAGCACCGCATACAAGATCGCCGGCGGCTCACCATCCAGGCCCGCGGCGCGGGTCGGCGGACCGTCCGCGTCGGCTATGTCGTCGGCGCGCCGCTATGGAAGGCGACCTACCGACTGACCCTGACCCCGGGCCAAGACGAAGGCCATCTCCAAGGCTGGGCGGTCGTCGAGAATATGAGCGGACAAGACTGGCACGATGTCGAATTAAGCCTGGTGTCGGGCAATCCTGTGACCTTTCGCCAAGCGCTTTACACCTCGTACTACGTCCCCCGCCCCGAGGTCCCGGTCGAAGTCCTCGGCCGCGTGCTGCCGCAATTGGATAGCGGCGCGGTCCAACTGAAAAGCGAATTCGCCAGTCGGCGGTCCGACGAAATGCGGGAAAGCAGCGGCATTGTCGCGCTGTCCGAGGAGATGGCATCGGATTCGCTGATGGCGAACGAGCCGGCCGCGGCGGCGCCGCTCAGAAGCGCGCCGGCGGCGTTGGCGACCATGCGCGACGACGCGGCGACGCAGGTCGTGTTCCGTATCGGCGAGCCGGTCAGCGTCGCCTCGGGGCAGTCACTTTTGGTGCCGATCACCGACGACACCGTGCCGGCGGCACCGCTGGCGCTCTATCAGCCAGCGACCCACGACCGCCACCCGCTCGCCGCGGTCGAGCTCGCCAACGACACCGAAAGCGGCCTACCGCCAGGTGTCCTCACCCTCTACGAACAGGCGGGCGGAGTCACCTACGTCGGCGACGCCCGCCTATCGTCATTGCCGGCGGGCGACCATCGCCTGTTGAGCTTCGCGCTCGATCGCAAAATTCTCATCGACCGCGAGACCGACAGCGAACGCGTGGTCGCCAGCGGCACCATCGCCCAGGGCGTCCTCCGTCTCAAGGTGGTGCGCCGCGAGACCACCACCTATCGGCTCAAGTCGTCGGACGACGCCGAGCGCCGGGTGCTCATCGACCATCCGCGGCGCCAAGGTTGGAAACTGGTAACCCCGTCGCTCGACGACGTCGAGGCGACCGAGACTGCGCTTCGCCTGCCGACCACCATCGCCGGCGGCGCGACCCGGACTTTCGCGGTCACCGTCGAGCGCCCGGTCATCGAACGCTTCGCCCTGGTCGATTTGAACCTGAACCGCTTGCAGGCGTTTGCCGCCTCGCGTGAACTCGACCCGGCGCTCCGCCGCGCCTTCGAAAAACTCGCGGGATTGCGTCGATCCGTAGATGTCGCGCGGGGACAAATCCAGGCGCTCGAAAATCAGCGCGCCGGTATCCACGCCGATCAGGAACGCCTGCGCGACAATCTCGTCCGCGTCCCGTCCGACAGCGATCTTCACCGCCGCTATTTGGCGAAAATGACCGACCAGGAAGACGCGCTCGACCGCTGGGAGATCGCCATGGCCGCGGCGCGCGACGGCGTCGAGGCGGCGGAACGGGCGCTGGCGCAAGCCATTCACGACCTAGAAATCTAAATCCCGTCAGAGAAGGAAAAAAATGTCGAATGTGCTTATCGTGACCGGCGCTAGCCGGGGCATTGGCGCGGCGATCGCCCGCATGGCCGGCGCGCGCGGCTATGACGTCTGCGTCAATTATCGTTCCAACGCGGACAAGGCGGCCGCGGCGGTCGCCGATATCGAAGCCGCCGGCGCGCGCGCGATCGCGGTCCAGGCCGATACCGCGCAGGAAGACGACGTGGTGCGCCTGTTCCAGACCGTCGCCGACCAGCTCGGGCCGATCACCGGCCTGGTCAACAACGCCGGCACCACCGGCAAGAACTGCTTGGTCGAGGATATCGATCAAGCCTCGCTCGAACATATTTTCGGGGTCAACGTGATCGGCTATTTCCTCTGCGCCCGCGAGGCGATCCGCCACATGTCGACGCGCAAGGGCGCCGCCGGCGGCCATATCGTCAACATTTCGTCGGTTGCCGCCAAAATCACCAACGCCTTCGAATGGCTGCATTACGGTGCGTCGAAAGCGGCGATCGACTGCTTCACCCGCGGTCTCGCGCTCGAGGCGATCGAGGACGGCATCAACGTCAACGCCGTCCGCCCGGGCCCGGTCGCCACCGACATCATGACCACCGAGCGCATCGAACGGATCGAGAAGGTCATGCCGATCGGCCGGGTCGGCGAGACCGATGAGATCGCCGAGGCGGTGCTGTGGCTAATGTCCGACCAGGCCGGGTTCTGCGTCGGCTCGATCCTCGACGTCGCCGGCGGCCGCGGCGTGGCGTGATATCCGACGCTGGTCGCGCCAACTTTTCCCGCTAATTTTCTATAACGGCAGCCGGCCCCGCGGTCGGCCAGCAGGAAAAGGCGACCCAACGGTAATGACCGACGCGATGCTCCTCGATCGTTTGAAAGACGGCGCGGAAGCCTGGAATGGCTGGCGCGCGGCGCATCATGATGTCGATATCGATCTCGCCGGCGCCGATCTCACCCGCGCCGATTTGCGCCGCGCCGACCTGGTCAACGTGAACCTGACCGGCGCGTGCCTCAAATCGGCGCGTCTGATCGGCGCCAATCTCGTCGGCGCGGTGCTCAACGACGCCGATCTGCGCCAAGCCAAGCTCAGCGAGGCCTGCCTCGACGATGTCAGCGCGGTGCGCGCCAGTTTCATCGAGGCCGATCTCCATTACACCCGGCTGATCGGCGCCAACCTCACGCAATCGAGTTTTTACGGCGCCGATCTCACCGGCTCGGACTTGAGCCGCGCCCAACTCTACCGCGCCGATCTGCGCTGGGCGAATATGCGCGAGACGGTGATTGTCGACGCCAACATGACCGACGCCGATCTCTATCACGCCGACCTCCACTCCGCCTGTCTGCGCGGCGTCGACCTGACCCAGGCGCGGCTCGACTTGGCGACCCTGGCCGACGGCGAAATCACCGGATGCCACGTCTACGGCGTCTCGGCCTGGGACGTGAAGCTGGCGGGCACCGAACAAGGCGATCTGATCATCACCCAGCCCGGCGAGCCGACCATCGCCGTCGACGATCTCGACGCCGCCCAGTTCATCAATCTGCTGATCCACAGCCCGGCGCTCCGCGACCGGGTGGCCAGCGTCTCGGCGCGCCTCGCGCTGGTCCTGGCCGCCCGGGTGCCCGGTTGCGAGGACCGCCTCGGGGCGCTAAGCCAAGCACTGCAGGGAGCCGGCTGGATTTCCGTCCATTACGACATCGGCGCCGCCGAGCGCTCACAAATCCAAGCCACCCTCAAATCCACCATGCGCTTCTGCGGCGCCGCGGTGATCGACGTCGAGGACACCGCGCCCCACATCGACCTCGTCAAAGAGGCCGCCCAGGCCGCCGACTTGCCCGTCCTGGCGATCACCAGAAATCCCGACTTCGATGCGGCGGGTTTAGTCGAGGGGCCGCTGCGCGCCTACCAAGACCTGCGGCCGATGACACGGGACTTGCCTAAGCTTTAGCAAGGACCCGCGCCCTTTAGACTAACCGGACTGCGCGATGCGCAGGCCGGCAAGCGCGACCGCGCGCCCGAGCCAATGCGAGGCAGCCTGAGTGGCGCGTGAACGCCCTTTAAAAACCGGAACCCAGTCTCCGCCCTCATCCAGCCCGCACCATCGCCCGTGAGCTCCGCTCACGGCAAGCGCGACCGCGCGCCCGAGCTTATGCGAGGCCAGCCTGCGTGGCGCGTGAACGCCTTTAAAATACCGGAACCCAGTCTCCCACCGCATCCAGCCCGCACCACCGCCCGTGAGCTCCGCTCACGGCAAGCGCGACCGCGCGCCCGAGCTTATGCGAGGCCAGCCTGCGTGGCGCCTGAACGCCCTTCAAAAACCGGAACCCAGTCTCCGCCCTCATCCAGCCCGCCCCACCGCCCGTGAGCCTCGCTCACGGCAAGCGCGACCGCGCGCCCGAGCCAATGCGAGGCAGCCTGCGTGGCGCGTGAACGCCCTTTAAAAAACCGGAACCCAGTCTCCCACCGCATCCAGCCAGCACCACCGCCCGTGAGCTCCGCTCACGGCAAGCGCGACCGCGCGCCCGAGCCAATGCGAGGCCAGCCTGCGTGGCGCTTGAACGCACTACAAACCGCGATGAGTCTTGCTCATCGCGGTTTGGTACAACACCTTGTGCGAGCTGCAAAAGGCGGCTCTAATTGGCATGCGTGTATGGGCGAGGGGGGCGTCAACCGTGGCAACACTCCAACAATGGCTCGAAGACCTGGGACTTGGCGAATATACCAAGGCCTTCGCCGACAACGCCGTAGATCTCGAAATTATTGCGGATCTCGACGACGGCGACCTGGAAAAAATCGGCGTCAAGCTCGGCCACCGCAAGAAAATCCTAAAAGCCATCGCCGCGCTAGCCGAGTCCCCCTTAACCCCCCCGCCGGCGGCGCCCGCCCGCGAGGCGGAGCGGCGGCAGATCACGGTGATGTTCTGCGATCTGGTCGGCTCGACCGCGCTTTCCGAGCAGCTCGATCCGGAAGACCTGCGCACCCTCATGCAGGCCTATCAAAAAGCGGCGGGCACGGTGATCGAGCGCTACGGCGGCCACGTCGCGCAATATCTCGGCGACGGCTTGATGACTTACTTCGGCTGGCCGCAAGCGCACGAGGATGACGCCGAGCGCGCGGTGCGCGCCGGGCTGGAAATCGTCGACGCGGTAAAATCCGTTGAGGCGCCGGAGCCGCTCCGGGTCCGCTTCGGCATCGCCACCGGCCCGGTGGTGGTGGGCGAGACCGGCGCCGGCGACGCCTCGGTGCCAAAACTGGCGGTCGGCGAAACACCGAACCTCGCGGCGCGCATCCAAGGCCTAGCAGGCCCGGACGAAGTCATCGTCGGCGCCTCGACCCGCCGCCTCATCGGCGGCACTTTCGACCTCGACGAACGCGGCGAACAGACCTTGAAGGGCATCGTCGAGCCGATACGTGTGCACCGGGTAACTGGCGTTGCGGAAGCGGAAGGCCGCTTCGAGGCGACGCGTGGCGCGCAACTTACGCCCTTCGTCGGGCGCGAGGCCGAAGTCGCGCTGTTGCTGGAGAAGTGGGAACAAGCGCGCGACGGCGAGGGCCAATTGGTGCTGCTGTCGGGCGAGCCCGGCATCGGCAAGAGCCGCATCACCCAGGTACTCAGGGAGAGAACCGAGCAACTGCCTCACACTCGCCTGCGCTATCAATGTTCGCCCTACCACGCCAACTCAGCGCTTTATCCGGTGATCGAACAGCTCGGGCGCGCGGCAGGTTTCGCCGGCGACGACAGCATCGACGAAAGACTCACCAAACTAGAAACACTCCGCGCCGGAAGCACTCGCCCTAACGAGGGAGAGGGATTGGGTGAGGGGGCAGCGCGCAAATGCGCGCTCTTCGCCGCGATGCTGTCGCTGGACACCGGTGACCGCTACCCCCCACTCAACATGAGCCCACAAAAACAAAAGGACGAGACGCTGCAGGCGCTCGTCGATCAAGTCGCGAACCTCGCCGAACAAAACCCAGTGCTGATGATCTTCGAGGATGCCCATTGGATCGACCCAACGAGCCAGGAAATGCTCGATCTTCTAGTGCCACACCTCGCCGCTAAGCGGGTCTTACTCTTGATCACCTACCGGCCGGAATACGAGCCGCCATGGTCGCAAGGCTTGGGCAACTTGACCGCCGTGAACCTCAACCGGCTCGGCGGTAAACAGGCGGCCGCCATGGTGACAAGGGTCACCAGCGGCAAACCGCTGCCCGATGAAGTCCTCGCCCAGATCGTGGCCAAAACCGATGGCGTGCCGCTGTTCGTCGAGGAACTGACCAAGACCGTACTCGAAGCCGGATTTCTCGAGGACCAGGGTGACCGCTATGAGCTGACTGGAAAGCTAACCGACTTCGTGAGTCGGACCCGATTTCCTTGGACACAGAATTGGCTTAATCGAAGTGTCCAAGGAGGACCGGAACATGACCGATAATTTTGAGAAGAAAGTTGCTGTTGATGGGCCTGTGGTAAATGCGGGCGAGCTTGGCTCGTCC
>JAKZSU010000032.1:0-2797 GCA_047517485.1 Alphaproteobacteria bacterium | reverse complement strand
CATGCGCCGCGTCGGTGGCTGGCAAACACTCGACCAAGCGCCGGTCAAGAAGCCGATTGACCTCGCCGCCTGATTGAGCAACCATCGTGATCGGGAGCTACGCCAAAAACCAATTTCCACCAACTATCGGACACGACCGCTGGGCATGTGGCGATAGAATATGCGAGTGGGGGATTTGGCATGTATGCTCATGTCAGCGCAATTGTGACCGTTGGGCAGATGGTCGTGGCTGGCGAAAAGATTGCTGTTTCAGACGGTAGTGGGGCTCAGGTCACTCCATATGAGCAAGCCATCGTCACCACGTTCGGACTTCACAACACCTTTATCCCGGTGATGCCGTAGGCGTGCACCAGCCCTCCCGCCCATCAGCTTAACCAGCCGCTCATTGGCCGTACCAAGCCCCCGTTCAACCATAACCCGCATGGCTATCTCAGCTGTTGTGAGCGGTCTCTTGGCGTTCCCGAGCGTTGTCAGGACGATACGGGACACTTCACCCTTGAGGGCATGGTGCCTTGGTGGAGCGGGATAAAATTCAGCGACAGTTCACTATTTACGATTCGCGAGTCTATCGACGCCGCCCTCTTACCCCGCCGGCATCATCCGGGTCGCCGCCGCCGAATCGCTGAGCAGCGGGTAGCGGCGCGGCGCGAACAGCTGGTAATGCCACCATTCGTTACGGTAAAAGTCCCACCCCGCGTCGGTCATCAGGCCGAGCAGCAGTAACCGGTTGCGCCGCACCTCGGCGCTCAGCCCCGTGGCGCCGTGGTGCGAGCGGGCTGAGAACGCATCGAACGGGGTGCCCATGTCGAGCGGCCGGCCGGCACGGTCGAGCAAGGTGAGATCGATCGCCGCGCCGCGAGAGTGGGGCGAGCCGCGCCGCGGATCGGCGAGGAAATCGGCATTCGGGGTGTGATGCCACAGCGCCCACTGCGCCTCGGTCGGCCGGTACCCGTCGAACAGGCGCAAACGGAGATCAAGCGCTGCCGCCGCCGCGATCGCACGCGCCAGGCATTCCGCCGCCTCCGGCAGCAGGTAGCACGCGGCGCGGCCATAGATCGGGGCGCCGGTGAAATTGTCTGGCCCGGCGTAGGCGATCGACAGGTCGACAGCGAATTCGGGGGGCGTGATCGGGACGAGCAGCATGGGTTTCACTCGGTTGGAACGGGCTCTATGGTCGGGCATGACATTATATCAGTTGCCACCCGGCGCCATCGCCCGGCCATGAAACTGCTCGCGCTCGATACCACGTGCGCGACGTGCTCGGTGGCGGTGTGGGATGGGACCGCGGCCGTCGCGCATCGCGTTGAGACCATGCAACGCGGCCATGCCGAGGCGTTGATGCCGATGGTCGAGGCGGTTCTTGCCGAGTCCGGTCTCGGCTACGCCGCGCTCGATGCGATCGCGGTGACCCGCGGGCCGGGCACCTTCACCGGGTTGCGGATTGGTCTGGCGGCCGCGCGCGGCCTGGCGCTCGCCGCCGGTCTTCCCTTGATCGGTCTCACCACCCTCGAGGTGATCGCGGTGGCGGCTCGGCGCCACCGCGCCAATCGTTTCGTATCCGTAATGATCGAGGCGCGGCGCGGCGAAGTCTACAGCCAGACCTTTGCTGCCGACGGAGTCGCCATCGACGATGCGGCGGCGCTCGCGCCGGAAGCCGCGCTTCGTCGGGCAACGGCGGTCGATGCGGTCCTCGCCGGCGACGCGGCGCCTCGTCTCGCGGCGCTTACCGCCGGCGTCGATGTCGCGCCCGGTGATGGCCTCCCCGATGCCGTAGTGCTCGCCGCCCGCGCCGCCGAACGCGCGCTGCCGCGCGTGGGCGAAATCGTTGCGCCGCTTTATTTGCGCCCCCCCGACGCCAAGCTTCCCGGCGCGGTGGGCGGGCGATGACCGGCGCGCCGGATCTGGTGCCGGTCGGCCCCGGTCATCTCGAGGTGGTGACCACCTTGCACGGCATGTGTTTCGACGAGCCGTGGGGGCGTGATGCCATCGTTGGAATGATCGCCGGCATCGGCGGGTTCGGTCTGCTCGCGCTCAATCCCGAGACCGGCGCGCCGGGCGGGTTCGTGCTCGCCCGGGTGAAGCGCGACGAAGCCGAAATTCTTTCGCTCGCTGTCGCCGCGGCGTACCGCCGGCGCGGTTGGGCGCGCCATTTGCTCGCTGCGGCGCTAGACGAATCGGCGACCCGCGGCGCCGATTCGCTGATGCTCGAGGTCGCCCAGGATAATGCCATCGCGATCGCGCTCTATCGCCACGCGGGCTTTCGCGTGGTCGGCCATCGGGCCAATTATTACACCCGCGACGGCACCGCCATCGACGCCGACATCATGCGTATCGAGGCGATCGCGCAGCGCGCCGTCAGGTGATCGCGATGCGCAGGCGGTAAATCGTCGTCGATCCCTCTTCCACCGCCTGGGAGAGGATTTCGTGGCCCATTTCCGCCGCCGAGCGCGGCACATTGATCAGCGGTTCGCCCTCGTTGAGGCGAACTTCGAGCACCGTGCCCGGCGCCATCTGTTCGATCGCCAATTTGGTGCGCACAAAAGTCATCGGGCAAATTAGGTGGGTGATGTCGAGAAATCGGTCGGCGCGGATCTCAGGCATGGGCTCATGGTGAGGGCAACCCCGGTGAGGGTCAAGCCATCGAGGCGGTTGGATCGGTGTCGAGAACATTCTGAGTTGACCGGTTTATGTACCATATGAGTTGACCGCTTCTGTTGCGGTTGCTGGCCCTGTGGGGAAGTGGTCGGGCGCGGAGCGGCTGTCCACTTGTCCACAGGGCGCCGGTCGGTCGCGTCGA
>JAKZSU010000031.1:0-13897 GCA_047517485.1 Alphaproteobacteria bacterium | reverse complement strand
CCCAGCCTACCATCAAGTCCCCCTGACGATCCTTCTGCTGTCCCATCGTCATCAGCGAATCCCCCGGTCAAATCAGAACGTCAAAGAATCAGACCAGGCCGCTTGTGTCCAGTGCCGACTTCGTCAACGGGCTGATAGGCGGCGCGGGTGTTCCAAGGCGATCCATAGGCAACGCCGAGGACGCGCTCGTCACCGACCGCCACCACCCACGGATGGCGCGCACGGGTACGCGTCCAATCGCCGATCCATTCGTCTGGAGTTTGCGGATCGGTGCGAAAATTATACGGGGCGGTACGAATATAATGATTGCCGATTTCGCAAACCCCGGCCATGTCCGTGGCCTCGGCGAAACTGACAGTAAACGACGACATCGATGAATCCTCAAGACGGTGTCCAGCCGGCAAAATAGCTGATCTTCGGGGGCCACACTAGAAACATGCAGCGACGCAAAATTACACCTTCTCGTCAGCTCGCGCTTCACCGCTCGGATCATAACTTGGTTGTATAAACACGATTTCGATCAATACTTGGTCGTGTTACCCTATGCCACAATCAAAAGAAATCCGCTGGAGGGATTTGATTCACGGTAGGGGGAGTAAAGATCATGGCGAACAAAAAGAAACTCGCGTTACTCACACTGCACGGCATGGGGACGACGGAGAAAGAATATTATGTCGACCTCCGGGATGATCTGATTTCCCTGGTCGGAAAAAATGCTTGGAAAGACGTCCATTTCGAACCGGTCTATTACCAGGATCTCGTCCAAGACCCGCAAAACGCGTACTACGCCAGCATCAAAGACAAAGTCGACTCGAAAAGATTGCGGAAACTGTTCTTGTTCGGCATCTCCGACGCGGGCAGCCTGGAATACTCGCGGACGATCCCCAACAGCGCCTACGAAAAGACCCAAAGGCGAATTTTCGACGCTTTGGGACGCGCCTATAAGGCGGTGGAGACACCCCAGACACCCGTCGTCTTCATCGCCCAATCGCTCGGCGGGCAAGTCCTATCCAATTACATTTGGGACGCCCAGCTCAAACCCCGACCGAAATGGGGCGTATGGCGACACAATCACGGCAATATGTCGCGACCAAATCTCGAATTCAGACGGCTGCGCACGTTGCGCGTTCTGATCACCACCGGGTGCAATATTCCGATTTTCGTCGCCGGCTTGCCGCGCAAGCAAAGAGTCCCCATCGCCCGCCCGAACGACGATTTCGTCTGGCAAAATTACTATGACGAGGACGACATGCTCGGCTGGCCGCTGCAGGAACTCAACCCGGCGTATCGCGCCCTGGTGCGGGACCACGAGGTCAATATCGGCAACATCCTCACCAGCTGGAACCCCTTCAGCCATCTCGGATATTGGACCGACAAGGATGTCCAAAAGCCGCTCGCCGAACATCTAAAATCGCTTTTGGCTTGAGACATGAGGGGCTACAGAAACTCCTCCGTCCACTCGTCATAATCCTCGGCGCGGGTCACCCGCCGCATCACCTCCTTCGATGCCACGCCCACTATTTCATTCGGTGGCGCGCCGTCGCGCAGCGCGCTCATCGTCTGGCGCACCGCTTCGACCGCGGCGGCGAACGGCTGGTGTCCCTGCAAGCAGATGCGCACCCCGCGCGCGCTCAAGTAATCGAGATCCATCATCGAGGCATCAAGGCCGCCGGTGATCAGCGGCAGGCCAACCGCGTCGGCGATCCGGTCGAGATCGGCGCGCGATTTCACCCCGACCAGGAACAGCGCGTCCGCCCCCGCCGCCTCGTACGCCTTGAGCCGGGCGATCGCATCGTCGACCCCGGTCCATCCGGCGGCACTGGTTCGCCCGGCAATCACCAGCCCGGGGTCGGCGCGGGCCTCGACCGCGGCGCGGATTTTTCCCACTCCTTCGTCGATCGAGATCAGTTCTGGTTTGCCGCCACCACCGTGCGGCCGCGGCAGTACCGTGTCCTCGATCGACATCCCCGAGATACCGGCGTTTTCGAGCGCCTCCACGGTGCGCATCACATTCAACGCGTTGCCATAGGCGTGATCTGCGTCGACCAGCAACGGCAGGGCGCCGGCGCGGCAAATGCGGTGCGCGGTCTCGGCGAACTCGGGCATCGTCAGGACGATGATATCGGGTGCGCCGAGCACCGTCATCGACGCCACCGAGCCCGCCAGCATGCCGACCTCGAAGCCGAGATCCTCGGCAATGCGCGCCGAGATCGGATCGTACACCGAGGCCGGATGGACGCAGCGGTCGCCCTCCAGCACCGCGCGAAACGCCCGCCGCTGCTCCCCCAACCGCGCCATCACGACACCCGCTGCCATTCGAGCGAGAAACGCGCCATGCTGCCGTCGGGCCGCCGCCCGAACGGCGTGGTCAAGGTCAGCCTGTCGCCGTCGAGCGCCACCTCGCGCCGCTGGTCATCCCCTTGCCACTCAGGGATCCAGCAAATATCGACATGATGCATCACATGATCGCCGTGGATATCGAATGTCCCGGTATAGGCGACCATACCCTTGTGCGCGTCGATGCGTTTGGTGTCATCGATATCGGGATAGCCGATCGGCGCTTTATCGCGCCGGCTGAGGATGGCGAACATCCGCCCGTCCGGCGTATAAGTGAGATAGCCGGTGGCATCCACCCAGCCGCCGCTCGCCGGCTCGCGCCCGCCGTCGTCCAGAATCTTGAACATGCCCTTGAGCTGCCACGTCCCGGTCAAGGGGCATTCGCCTTGCGCCGCTGAAGTCATCATTCGTCCCTGTGGTAAATTTTCCCCGAGACAGGCGAGAATGAGGTATTTCCGCCGGCCTGTAAATTCGGCCACAATAGCGCCCGCGCAAATGACGGAGACCTCGATGACCGACACTCTCGCCTACGGCGAAGGCACCATCGCCGCCGGAATCCGCTCCCGCATCATTAGCGGGGTCAACGGTCTGACCACCCACATGCTCGAAGCAGGATACCAAAGCCCGGGCCGCCCGGCCCTCCTGCTGCTGCACGGTTTCCCCGAACTCGCCTACAGCTGGCGCAAGGTGATGCTGCCGCTCGCCGATGCCGGCTATCACGTCATCGCCCCCGATCAACGCGGCTACGGCCGCACCACCGGCTGGACCGCCGACTATGACGGCGATCTCACGGCGTTCCGCCTGCTCAATTACGTCAAGGACGCGCTCGCCCTGGTCAACGCGCTGGGCTACCGCGCGGTCGACGCGGTGTTCGGCCATGATTTCGGCTCGCCGGTCGCCGCCTATTGCGCCCTCGTCCGCCCCGACGTGTTTCGCAAGGTGGCGTTGATGAGCGCGCCGTTCGGCGGCCCGCCGGCGCTGCCCTTCGCCACCGCCGAGGCAGACTCCGAGCCCGCCGGCGCGCCGACCCAATTGCACGCCGCGCTATCGTCCACCGATCTCCACGACTCGCTCGCCGCGTTGGCGCGGCCGCGTAAGCATTACCAATGGTATTATTCGACCCGCGAGGCCAACGCCGACATGACCCAGTGCCCCCAAGGCGTGCACGATTTCCTGCGCGCCTACTATCATCACAAAAGCGCCGACTGGGCCGCCAACAAGCCGTACAGGCTCGCCTCATGGACCGCCGGCGAACTGGAAAAAATGCCGACTTACTACATCATGGAGCTCGCCCAGACCATGGCCGAGACCGTGGCGCCGGAAATGCCGAGCGCCGACGAGATCGCCGGCAATACCTGGCTTCCCGACACCGATCTCGCGGTCTACGCCGGCGAATACGGCCGCAACGGCTTTCAAGGCGGCCTGCAGTCCTACCGCTGCGGCACCAACAAAGTTCACACCGCGCCGTTGGCGCTGTTCTCCGGCCGCGCGATTGATGTCCCATCGATTTTTATTGCCGGCAAAAGCGACTGGGGCAGCTATCAAAAACCCGGCGATTTCGAACGCATGCAAGGCACCGCGTGCACCAACATGCGCGCCGCCCACCTGATCGACGGCGCCGGCCACTGGGTACAACAGGAACAGCCGGAAGAAACCAGCCGCATCCTGCTCGATTTCCTTCGCCAATAAATGTTCTTCGAAGGATTCGCCCTCGAACATATCGAGGTCCCCGAGGGACCGCTTCGCCTGCGCCGCGGCGGCAGCGGCCCGCCGCTCCTGCTGCTGCACGGCAATCCGCAGACCCATGCCATGTGGCACGCGGTGGCGCCGGCGTTGGCGCGCGACTTCACCGTGATCTGCCCCGACCTCCGCGGCTATGGCGGCTCGTTCAAGCCGCCGCCGACCGCCGATCACGCGCGCTTCGCGAAACGCGAAATGGCCATGGACATGACCGCGCTGATGTCGCATTTCGGCTTCGAAACTTTCTTCCTCGCCGGCCACGACCGCGGCGCCCGCGTCGCCCATCGCCTCGCGCTCGACAACCCCGAGCGGGTGCGCAAACTGGCGGTGCTCGACATCATCCCCACGCTCGAGCATTTCGAACGCGCCGATATGGCGTTCGGCCTCGGCTATTACCACTGGTTCTGGTTTGCCCAACCGCATCCCGTCCCCGAGACCCTGATCAACGCCGCGCCCGAGGCGTGGTTCCACGCCCACACGTCGCGCGAACCGAAAAACAAGGATTTCTTCCACCCCGACGCGCTCGCCGACTATCTCGCGGCGGTGCGCCAGCCGGCGATGATCGAGGCGATGTGCGAGGACTACCGCGCCGCCGCCTCGATCGATCTCGACCACGACCGTGCCAGCCGCGCCGCGGGCCAGACGCTGGCCTGCGATCTGTTGGTGCTGTGGGGCGCGCGGGGAAAAATCGCCGCCTGGTACGACCCGCTGTCGATCTGGAGGTCCTATTGCGCCCGCCAGGTCACCGGCGAGGCGATCCTGACCGGCCATTACCTCGCCGAGGAAGCGCCTGATCGTGTTGCCGCGCACATGAAAGAATTCTGCCGGCTTGCCGGTTAAGCCGCGCGTTCGTACACTCAGCCGCCCTTGGGGGAAGGTAACGAAGCCCGATGACTGACAGCCAAGAGAACGACGGCGGGATTCCCGCCTCGCGCCGCAACAAAGTCGGCCTGGTGCTCGGGCTCGCGGTTTTCGCGATCATCGAGATCGCGCCGGCGCCGAGCGGCCTCTCGTCGGCTGGCTGGCACACCGCCGCCATCGCCTTGCTGGTTGCCATCTGGTGGGTCACCGAGGCGATCCCGCTGTCGGCGACCGCGCTGCTGCCGCTGGTGCTGTTTCCCCTGCTCGACGTCACTACCGTCGGCGACGCCGCGGTGCCCTACGCCAACCGGGTGATCTTCCTGATGGTCGGCGGCTTCGTCATCGCCCTCGGCATGCAGCGCTGGAACCTCCATCGCCGCATCGCGTTGTCGCTGGTCGCGTTGACCGGCGGCAGCCCCGCCGGGGTGATCGGCGGCTTCATGCTCGCCGCCGCGGTGATCAGCATGTGGGTGTTCAACACCACGACGACGGTGATGATGCTGCCGATCGCGCTGTCGGTGATCGAATTCGTCCGCGGCGGCACGGCCGACTGCCCCGAGCACACCCAAGCCACCAAAAATTTCGCCACCGCGCTGATGATCGGCATCGCCTACGCCGCGACCATCGGCGGCATGGGCACCCTGATCGGCACCGCGCCCAATGCGGTCCTCGCCGGCTTCATGACCGAGACCTATGGCATTGATGTCAGCTTTGTCGAATGGATGATGGTCGGCGTGCCGATGGTGATCCTCATGCTGCCGGTGGTCTGGCTGATCCTCACCAAGATCGCCTTCCCGATCGATCTGCCGCCGGTCCCCGGCCAAGCGCAAATGATCCGCGACGAATTGACCGCGATGGGCCCGATGTCGCGCGGCGAGCGCACCGTCGCCGCGGTGGTCGCGGTCACCGCGGTGCTGTGGATCTTCAGACCCTTGATCAACGAGGCCCAGCCCTTCTTCACCCTCAACGACACCAGCGTCGCCTTGCTCGCCGCGGTCGCGCTGTTCATCATCCCCGTCGATCTCGCCAAGGGCACGTTTGCCTTGGGGGGGGAATGGGCGCGCAAAATCCCCTGGGGGGTGGTGATCTTGTTCGGCGGCGGCCTGTCGCTTGCCGCCGGCATCAAGTCGAGCGGCCTCGCCGATTGGATCGGCGACGCCACCGGCGGCCTGCTCGGCCTGGAGACCATCGCCGTCGTCTTCATCGTCGTCATCCTGATGATCCTGCTCACCGAGATCACCAGCAATACCGCGACCACCGCGACCTTCCTGCCGATCGTCGCCGCGGTCGCCATCGGTCTCGGCGAAAACCCGCTGCTCCTGGTCGTCCCGACCGTGTTCGCCGCCAGCTGCGCTTTCATGATGCCGGTCGCCACCCCACCCAACGCGGTGGTCTTCGGCTCGGGCCACATCCGCATCGGCCAGCTCATCCGCGCCGGCATATGGGCCAATCTCGCCGGCGCCGCGATCACCATGCTGGTGGCGTACACGGTGGTGCGCGTGGTGTTCGGAATAGAGCTCGGGGTGATGCCGGAGTGGGCGGTGGCGCGGTAACCCCTAGAGCAGTTCAGGCTTAGTTTGAACTGCTCTACGCCGAGCCTTCAGCCAAACTCTCTCACCCGAGGGGCGAAGGCTTTTCGGCGGTGCTTGAACGCCCTTTCAATATTTTAATTATTCGACGCTGAGGGTACGAAATCCGCCGCTCGTTCGTCGCGCCCGGTGACCACGAGTTCGCTCTTTGGGTCGCCGGCAATGCGGGTGTGGCGCATGCTGCGCGGCTCGGCGTAGTCGTAGGGCCGCACCCGGTGCAGGACGCACCGATTATCCCAAATAACCACGTCGCCGGGCTTCCAGCTGTGGGCATAGGTTCGCGGCGCCCGGCAGGCGAAATCGACCAACTCGTCGAGCAGCGCCTTCGCCTCCGCCCGATCGAAGCCGGGGATACTGTAGGCGTGGCGGCCGATGAACAGCGCCTTGCGGCCGGTCACCGGGTGGGGTTTGACCAGCGGGCGAAGCGGCGCGCCCTTGGTATGAAAGCCGTAGCCGGCGCCGGTCTCCATGGTGTAGCCGATCTTGGCCTGGCTCTGGTAAAGCGAGTGGTGAGCGGACAGATCCTCGATCCGTGCCTTCATTTCCTCGTCGAGCGCGTCGTAGGCGGCGCGCATGTCGGCCCATTCGGTCTCGCCGCCGGCCGACGGCACGGTTTGCGCCGACAACATCGACGCTTTCGCCGCCAGCGGCATGTACGAGCTGTCGGTATGCCAGCCCTCGTTACCGCGCTGAATTTGGTAGCGATGCTCGTCGGGATTATCGGTCGATCCGCCGGTCTTCTGGTTGCTGATCGAGACCGCCTTGGTGTCTGAATCACCGCGCAGATACTCGATATCGCCGAACCGATTGGCGAAGTCGTTCTGCGCGTCCTCGGTCAGATTCTGCGCCGGAAAGACGAGGATCGCGTATTGGTGAAACGCGTCCTCGACACACGCCCAAGTCGCCGCGTCGAGGGCGGCGAGGTCGAGATCGGTAACGACGGCCCCGAGCGTGGCGTCGAGCGGCGTAATCGTCGGTTCCAACGCAGCACTCCTGCTAGGCGGCTTGCGGCAAGGCCGTGCGCGCCATAGTTTAGGCGACAGAAATCGCCCGTCCAATTTCACCCGCCATACTAGTCCCCCTGGAGGCCCCATGTCGACGACCGAGAAAATGCTCGCGGAAGAGGTGCGCGCCGCCGAAGGCATCGTGCGCGTGCTCGAGGACGCCGGTATCGACATGGTGTTCGGCATCGCCGGCGGCCATATGGGCCGGCTCTACGACGCGCTCTACGACCACCAGGACAGCGTGCGCTGCGTCCTCGTCCGCCACGAGCAATTGGCGAGCGTGATGGCGGAAGTCTATGGCCGGCTAACCGGCAAGCCCGGCGTCTGCACCGGCCAGGGCATTTTCATGCTGGCGAACGGCTTTTTGGGCACTTTGGAGGCGCATTTCGGATCCTCGCCGATGCTGTTTCTCACCGACTTCTCCGATGTCGCCCCATTCACCCAGCACGCGCCCTATCAAAGCGGCACCGGCGACTATGGCGCCGCCGATACGGTGCGGGCGCTGTCCGCGGTGACCAAACACACCGCCGCCGCGTATCAGCCGACCGAGGCGGTGCATGCCACCCAACTGGCGATCAAACACGCGCTTACGGGCGAGCGCGGCCCGGTCGCCGTGGTCTATCATTCGGGCTGCTTCGCCGGCACCGTCGATCCCGACAAGCGGCCGTTTCTCTATCCGACCAAGCATTATATTCCCGCGCCGCAAGCGGCCGACCAGGCCAGCGTCGACGCCGCCGCGGCCGCGCTCGCCGCCGCCGAGCGGCCGGTGATCATCGCCGGCAACGGGGTGCGCATATCCCAAGCCTACGACCAATTAGCCGACCTCGCCGCGCGAGTCGGCGCGCCGATCGCCACCAGCGCGTCGGGCAAGGGCGTCTACCCCGAGACCGGCGAGTGGGCGCTTGGGGTCTGCGGCAATTTCGGCCAGACCACGGCGAACAGCGTGATCGGCGAGGCCGACTTGGTCTTGGCGGTCGGCACCCGCCTCGGCCCGGCCGACACGGTCAATGAAAATCCGGCGATGATCGATCCCACCCGCCAGACGATCGTGCAGATCGACGTCGAGCCTAAAAACGCAAGCTGGACGTTTCCCAGTGACACGGTGGTAATCGGCGACGCCGCCCTGGCGCTGGCGCAGATCGCCGAAGCGGTACAAGCCCCTGCCGCCGACACGGTCGCGGCGCGCAAGGCGGCACTGGACGCGGCACGCAAGACCCACGGCTTTTTCGAAGACCCGGGCTACGCCTCCGACGACGAACCGATCCTGCCGCAACGCCTGTTCAAGGAGATCCTCGCCGCCACCGACGACGACGCGCTGTTCACCTGCGACGCCGGCGAAAACCGCCTGTTCATGGTGCACTATTTCCAGACCAAGGCGCCGGGCTCGCTACTGATGCCCGGCATCGGCGCGATGGGCTACGCCCTACCGGCGGCACTGGCCGGCAAGCTCATCTACCCCGACCGCCAGGTGGTCGCGGTGAGCGGCGACGGCGGCTTCGGCATGGCGATCAACGCCATCATGACCGCGCGCGACGAAAACATCCCGATCGTCTCGGTCATCCTCAACAACAGCGCGCTCGGCTGGGTCAAACACGGCCAAGGCAACCGCACCATCAACAGCACGTTCGCCGATATGAACTTTGCTGAGATCGCCAAGGCGATGGGCGTGAACGGGATACGGGTGGAAAAACCCGGCGAGATCGGCGCGGCGCTGAAAGAGGCGTTGGCGTCGGGTCAGCCGACGGTAGTGGATGTGGTGACGTCGTTCGAGCCAAGCTTCCGGGATGTGACATCGCCGCTGGCGGCGGGATGATCGGGGGCTAAATCACCCCACCTCGCTCAAAAACCGCAGCAGCGCCTGCGTCACCTCGCCCGGCGCCTCTTGCTGCACCCAATGCCCTGGGCCCTCGATGATTTCGCTAAAGCGCAGGTCCTCGCAGTGGCTGGCGACATCGGCGTAGGGGTCGACGTTGGGGACGAAGCGGCGGACGACGTCGTTGCTGCCGGCGATGAAGCAGCTTGGCTGGCGGACTGGCAGCGCGCCCATGTCCGGCAAGTTGTCGAAGTCTCTTTGTTGGTTGCGGTAGCGGTTGAGCGGGCCGCGGAAGCCGCTGGCCTCATAATTGGCGGCGAAGTAGGCGAGATCTTCCGCGGTTTGCCACGCCGGGAACGGGTCCGGGTCGACCAGCGGGCCGAGCATGTCGCTCTGCGGCGGCCGGTCGGCGGGAGCCGTGGCGCCGAAGTTTGCCGCCGCGTCGCCCGAGGCGGAGAAGTATATTTTTCGTAAGGATGCGGCGACATCGGCTTCGAGCTCGGCCTCGGCGACGCCCTCGTCCTGGAAATAGAGTTGGTAGAAGAACTTGCCGGCGTAGAATTTCTTCCAGATTTGGATTTGGCTGACCGGCGCGCGCTTGCGGTAGGGGACGCTGAGCCCGGCGACCGCGCGCACCCGCTCGGGGTGCAGGGTCGCGGTGTTCCAGACGATCGGCGCGCCCCAATCGTGGCCGATCAAAATAGCGGTATCCTCGCCGAACGCGTCGATCAGACCAACCACGTCGGCCATGATCGTCGCCATGTCGTAGGCCTCCACGGCGTGCGGTTTGTCGCTGCCGCCGTAGCCTCGTACGTCGGGCGCGATGACGCGGTAGCCGGCGGCGGCCAGCGGCTTGATCTGATGGCGACACGAATACCAGAGCTCGGGCCAGCCGTGCACCAGGATCACCAGCGGCCCATCGCCCTCGACAGCCGCGCGCAAGGTGATCCCGTTGGTCTCGATGTTCCGCAAAGTGAATTGGTCGTGCATCTTCGTCACTTTCTTATATTACGCCGGGGGCGCCAGCCCTCCAGGGGTAGGCGACGTCGACCAGTGCCGGCTTGCCGCCGCGCCCCAGTCCGAGCTCATTGAGGCGCAACCGCACCATGGGGAACTGCTCGCGGCCCCAGAATACCTCGCCTTCGAGGACGATAGCGGGGACGCCAAATACCCCCGCCTCGTCGCCCTGCGCGTGGATCGCGTCGAGCGCTTCGCGCCCCTCGCCCGCCGCATATGCGGAAAAGCCGTCGCCGTCGGCGCCGGCCTCGGTCAATACGGCGGCGACAACCGCCCCATCCTCGATGTCGAGATCGCGGCGCCAGAAGCGTTCGAAAGTGAGGTCGGCATAAGCGCGGAACACCCCGTGGTCCTTGGCGTACAGCATGCCGATACCGGCGAGCGTCGAGTCCCAGACCTTCTGGGTCCACAAAATCGTCAGGCCGCGCAGATTGGCGTGGCGGCGCGCGTCCATATAGGCGTAGCGGACGCGCCGCCATTGATAGCGCGAGCGTTCCTCGTGCAGCACATGGCGCTCGTCATCGACCTCCGCCGAGCCGCGATAGCTGGCAATGTCGAGGGTGAACGGCAGCCAATTGAGGGTGAGATCGAAGTCGCGCTCGAAGGTCCACGCCGGCGCGATCGCGAGATAGGCGTAGGGGCTTTTGACGTCGATATAGATGTCGAGCTGTCGGGTCATCAGCGCACCAGGCCGCCGTCGATCATGATCGTCCGCCCGGTGACGTAATCCGATAAATCGGTGACCAGGAACTCGACCACCCCGGCGCATTCCTCGATGGTGCCTTCGCGCCCGAGCGGTACCACCTCGGCGGCCATCGCGGCGCGGTCGCCGAGGCGCCCGGTGCGGATAATACCCGGCGCGATGGCGTTGACGTTGATGTTGAAGGGGCCGAGCTCCTGCGCCAAGGCCCGCGTATAATGAATGATCGCCGCTTTCGCGGTGCCGTACGGATGATAGCTGCCGTGCGCGTCGATCCCGGCGGTCGACGACACGGTGACGATCTTGCCGCCGCCCTGTCGCTTCATATACGGCGCGACCGCCATGCAGGTGTACATGCAGGTGTTGACGTTGAGGTCCAGCACCCGGGTCAGCATCGCCTGGTCGCAGTCGGCGGGGGTGCCGGTGGTGACCTCGTCCACGACATCATTCGCGCCCGCGCCCGGGTCATTCGCGCCGGCGCCCGGGTCGCGCTCGTCGGCGAACACCACGGTGCCGCCGCCGGCGTTGGCGATCGCGATGTCGATCCGGCCCATCGCGGCGGCGATATCGGCGACCGCTTTTTCGGTGGCGGCGCGGTCAGTCAGATCGGCCTCGATCCCCATCGCGCGCACGCCCAACGCCTCGCACTCGGCCATTACCGTGTCGGCGGTGAGCAGCGCTTGTTCGAATTCATAGACCGCCGCCGCCCTCAAATTGCGGTCGATGATCGCGACGTCGGCGCCCATGCCGGCGAGCCGCAGCGCATAGCCGCGCCCCAGGCCGCGCGCGCCGCCGGTGATCAGGGCGACCTTGCCGGCGAGCTTCTTGTCAGTCATGTCTTTGTCTTATCCCCGAGTGTGGCCAGCCGGTACTATACCAAGGCGCGGGGATTTGCGGTATTTCGAGGATGGCGATCACCGGGCGCATGGGATAGCGTGGTCGGCACGGCCAACTAAAGCACTTTCCGACCTAATGGGATCGGTTTGATGGGACAAATTGTCTTTTCGAGGTGGAGCGACGCGACGGGCGATGCGGCGCATCGGCCGAGCGTCGCGACGCACCCGAAATGGCAAGGGTCCCACCGCAGGCCGCGCTCCCGCGGCCCGTGGACGTCGTTGCGCGGCTTGCCCGATGCACAACACACATCGCGCGGCACCGCGCGCCTAGCCACGGGCCGCGGGAGCGCGGTCAAACCGACCCCATTAGGTCGAAAAATGCTTAAGGAGATTTCGGCATGATTTCCACGCTCGGGCGCGCCTTCGGCGTGATATTTGCGATCGCGTTGCTGCTGAGCGCGACCGCTTCCGCCAAGGACTATCGCTTCATGACCGGGCCGCAAGGCGGCTCGTGGTATCCGCTCGGCGGCGCGATCAGCAATTTCGTCCGCGACAACGAACTCGGCATGCGATTGCGGGTCATGCCCGGCGGCGGAATCAGCAATGTCATCGCCATCGAAAGGGGCAAGGCGTCATTCGGCTTCGGCAATGTGACCTCGACTGTCGATGCGATGGAAGGCCGCGCGCCGTTCAAGGGCCAGTCGACCGAGGTGCGCCACCTGGTCTCGCTCTATCCCCAATGGTTTCAGTTCGTGACCGCCGCCAGCAGCGGCATCATCACCATCGCCGACATGGATGGGCGCGACATCGCGGTGGGCCCGCGCGGCCACAGCGGCGAACAAGCCACCCGTCACGCGCTGGCGGTCTTCGGTCTGAGCTACGACGACCTCGGCAAGGTCAACCATGTCGGCTATACCGACGCCGTGGCGCTGCTCAAGGACGGCCATATCGATGCCTTCGGCGTCCTCACCTCGGTGCCCTCGGGCGCGATCATGGACACCGCCTCGGCGCGGCCGATCCGGCTGCTGTCGATATCCGACGACCGCCTGGCGGCGTTGCAGCAGTTCAATCCGCAGTATGTGCGGCGGATCATTCCCGCCGGCGCCTATCCCGGTCTCGACGAGGATCTCAAGACCTTCGGCACCTGGACCCACATGATCGCCCGCGCCGACGTCCCCGACGATGTCGTCTACGCGGTGGTCGAGGCGCTAGTCGCGCATGTCGGCGATATGGCGGCGGTGGTCAACGCGATGCAAAACGCGACGATCGAAAGCTTGGCGACCCCCGTCGGTGTCCCGTTTCACCCCGGCGCCTTGCAATTTTTTCGCGACCAAGGGGTGATGGAGTGATCGCGGCCCAAATGCGTACTCATTTTCCGATCGGCCGGTGAAAACAAAACGAATCGGGTAACCGATTCGTTTTGCGGGGTGTCGACTGAACCCGCCAATCCACCGTGGTATGGCCCTCGAGCCCGGCGACCCGACTGGACGGCACGGCATGACCGCGCGCCGTCGCTATTCGTAGGCCCGAGCAGACCGAGGCCACCGACACCGTCGCGGTCATCGCCAATTTTGACCTCGCTGGCGCCGGGCGTGAAGAGTTACCGGATCCGCGCGCGGTCACTGGTTTCGCCCATCCTCTCGATGTTCGGGAGCCGAGCTGGCCGGTCCGCCCGAAGATCATCGGCGCGCGTTGGCCAACCGCTTGACCCCAGCACCGGCGGGGCGGATCGTCGCGATCTCAAAATATGGTAATGACCGTACTTCCCGGTACAAATCCGGCCACCGCGCGCGGCCCCGGCGCGGCGCGATTACTTTTCGTCGGTCCCAATCCCGACCATAAATGCGATGAAAATCATCTAATACCAACGGTCATTGATCAGAACCCATGCGCCCATTTGCGCATGCCGAGGGACATGATCTTCCATGGTTGGTCGATGAGGTTGTTCCAGGCTTGGCAGCACAGCGCGACGATGTCTTCGTAGGATTTGAAGATCCGGT
>JAKZSU010000030.1:0-9347 GCA_047517485.1 Alphaproteobacteria bacterium | reverse complement strand
GCCTGCGCCCGCTCGTCTGTAAAAGACGGACGGCTTCTTCCTTGAAGGCCCGATCAAACCGCCGGCCCTTGTTCCCATTCTGCTTCGACATTTGCACCTCCTGCGATCAAAATCCTATCGCAGGACGTCTCCACTTTCGTCACCAGGGTCCATTTCGCCGCCATCGGTCAAATGGGCGAGGTGAAGTTGGTCGACCAGTTCAGTCGCCGGCCGATAAGGCTCGCGGCACGCCGTGCACAGGCTGCGCACCAGGCGCTGCGCGGCGATGCCGTTGACCGTGGCGGTCAGCAAATAGTCCTCCATGCCCATGTCGAGCAGGCGGGTCACCGTGCTCGCGGCATTATTGGTGTGCAGGGTCGAGAGCACCAGATGCCCGGTCAGCGCGGCTTGTACGGCGATCTGGGCGGTTTCGATATCACGGATCTCGCCGATCATGATGATGTCCGGATCCTGGCGCAGGATCGACCGCAACACCGTGGCGAAAGTCAGGCCGATCTGCGGCTTGACCTGCAACTGGTTGACGCCCTCGAGCTGGTACTCGATCGGATCCTCGACGGTGAGGATCTTTTTCTCCGGCGTGTTCAGCCGTTCGAGCGAGGTATAGAGCGTGGTGGTCTTGCCGCTCCCGGTCGGGCCGGTCACCAGAACGATGCCGTTCGGCCGATCGAGAGCCTTGAGGAAGGTTTTCAATCCATCGCCGAAGTACCCGAGTTTGGCGAAGTCGAGCTGCACCGCGCCGCGGTCGAGGATTCTCAGCACCACGCTTTCGCCGAACATCGTCGGCAATGTCGAGACCCGAAGATCGATCTCCTTGCCGCGCACGGCGATTTTTATCCGTCCGTCCTGCGGCAGGCGGCGCTCGGCGATGTTGAGCTTGGCCATCAATTTGATCCGCGATATGACCGCCGCGCGCAGCTTGTTCGGCGGCGGCTCGACCGCTTGCAGAACCCCGTCGATACGATAACGGACACGGATCTGATTTTCGAACGGCTCGATATGGATGTCGGAGGCGCGGCGCTCCACCGCGCGGGTGATCAGCACATTGACCAGGCGAATGACCGGCGCCTCGCTGGCCAGATCGCGAAGCCGCTCGACATCATCCTCGGCGATGTCCTCGCCGCCGAACTGATCGCCGATCTCGTCGATCGACAATTTGCCGCCGCCGTAAGCCCGCTCGATCGCCGCTTCGATATCGGCCGGCAGGCCGACGCACGGGATGACCGGGATGTTGGCGAGCAATTCGACGGCGCGAACCGCATAGCTGTCGAGCGGATCGGCCATCGCCAAGCGCAAGCCTTCGGGCGTATCGGCCAACGGCATGACCCGCGATTCACGGAGGAACTTGGCGCTCCCCTCGATCAGCGGTTCATCGGGATAATCATCGGGTTCGGCGAGCGGCAGGTCGAGCTCGGCGGCCATCGCCGCCGCCAAGTCCGCTTCGGAGACGAGACCAAGACGAGTCAAAACGACGTGCAGACCGACATCGTCCTGGGCGACTCGGCGCGCGCGTTCAAGGCCCGCTTTATCGATCTTGCCCGCATCGATCAGCGCGCGACCGATCGCCTCGGCACCCGCTAGCGGGCCGTCAAGGTCGTCGATTTCAGCGCTTTCGTCGATTTCTGTACTCATGTCACCGAAGCCATGTTCCACCATATTCATCTACCACGCAAATGTGACCGGCCCATACAACCAACTGATCCATATGCCGAGGCCGAGAAACGGCCCGAACGGAATTGCCTGGCCGGCATCGATCGCGCGGCCCGAAAAGCGCGCGGAAACGGCGAAAACCAGCGCCGCGACGGCGCCCATGACGACCACGCCGGGCAGCGCCAACCAGCCCAGCCAAGCCCCGCGGCGGCCATCAATTTGGCGTCGCCCAGCCCCAATCCGTCGCGCCCGCGGAGCATTTTGTAGGCGCGCGCGATGATCGCGAATGCGGCGAAACCGGCAATCGCGCCGATAATATGGGCCGCCATTCGCTCGGGCATCAGCACCCAGGTGGTGGCGAGACCGGCGGCGATCAAAGGATAGGTGATGACGTCGGGTAACAGCATAGTACGCCGATCGATCTCGGCGAGCAGGATCAGAACCAGACCTAGGGCCGCGCTCAGCACAAGCAGGCCGCCGTCGATCACGGTCGAGGCCCAAAACGAGACGGCGGTCGCGACGACGGCCAGACCCAGGGCATCGCGCATCGCGGGCCGCCACGATGTCCCGGTAATCAACCGCTCGGCCACCATCGCCGCCATAGCGCCGCCCAGCGGCGCTATCGCCAAAACCATCGCTTGTGCCGCCATACGCTCTCCTCGGACCGGCGCGGTCTCGATAGTGGCGGAAAAAGACCAAGATCGTGCCTGGAATCGCGCCAGAAGTCTCCGCGCTTGCCTGTCGGCCGCGACAATGGGACAAGATCACCGCACCGCGATTACCACGATTAACCACCCTTGGCATAACGGAGACCATTGTGAAACTTTACGCCATCGCAACCTCACCGTATGTGCGCAAGGTCATGGTTCTTGCGCATGAGACGGGTCTTGTCGACCGGATCGAGATCGTCAAACCGAACCTTTCGCTGACCACCTCGGATCCCGACCTCAACCGGGCCAATCCGATCGGCAAGGTTCCGGCCTTGGTCCTGGATGATGGCGGATCGCTCTATGACTCGCCGGTGATTTGCGAATATCTCGACAGTCTCCACGACGGTCCTCAGTGTTTTCCGCCCGCCGGGCCCGAACGATGGCACGCCTTGCAACGCCAGGCGCTTGGCGACGGCATGCTCGATGCCGCGGTGACCGCTCGGCTCGAGGTCGCGGCGCGCCCCGCCGAGCTGCAATGGGCTGACTATGTGACCGCGCAATTGGCCAAGGTCAGGCGCGGCCTCGATGCCTTGGAGGCCGACTGCCTTTACTTTCCCACCGGTCTCGATATCGGCGGCATCGCCATCGCCTGCGCGCTCGCCTATCTCGATCTGCGCTATGCGGAGGAGGAATGGCGCATTGGTCATCCGTCCTTGGCCGTCTGGTTCGATCCGATCGCCGAACGGCCGTCGATGGTAGCGACGACGCCGCCAACTTGATCAGGCATTGGGTGACATTGGCGGCGCGATAGTCGATGATTATGGCGATGCGAGGCCAACCTCTCCAAGCAGGGGCCGCCGATGATATTCCGCCAATTGTTCGACCATGTCTCGTTTACCTACACCTATGTCATCGCCAGTCGCCGCGGCCGCGAGGCGCTGATTATCGACCCGGTCCTCGACAAGGTCGATCGTTACCTTCAGCTGTTCGACGAACTCGACCTCAAGCTGCTCAAAGCGGTCGACACCCACGTCCACGCCGATCACATTACCGGCCTCGGCGCGTTGCGCGACCGCACCCGCTGCATCACCGTGATGGGCGAGCAAAGTCAGGCCGATGTCGTCTCGATGCGGTTCTGCGATGGCGACACTATCGAGATCGAGGGCATCGCGCTCGATGTGCTCTTCACCCCGGGCCATACCGACGATTCCTACAGCTTTTTGATGGGCGATCGGGTGTTCACCGGCGACACCTTGTTCATTCGCGGCACCGGTCGTACCGATTTCCAGCATGGCGATCCGCGCCAGCAATACGATTCCTTGTTCAACAAGCTGCTGAAATTGCCCGACGAAACCCTGGTCTATCCCGGCCATGATTATAAGGGCGACACGGTGAGCACGATCATCGAGGAGAAGACCTACAATCCGCGCCTTCAGGTCTCCTCGGCGGACGAATATGCCGCGATCATGGACAATCTCAACCTGCCCAATCCGAAGATGATGGATGTCGCGGTGCCGGCGAACCTCAAAGTCGGCCTGTCGCAAGACGAGGTCGAGGTGTGCGGGTGGTCGTTAACCGTCGGCGAGGCGATTGCCGCTCTGGGCTCGAACAATCTCTGTTTAATCGATCTCCGCGATCGTGCCGAACGCGAGACCCACGGCGAGATTCCCGGCTCGGTCCACGCGCCCTATCCCGATCTCGACGAAAATATCGGTCCCCACGGCGTGTTACGCCAGCTTTCGGGGTCGGGCCGACGGCTGGTCTTCTATTGCGCGTTTGGCGAACGCTCGGCAATGGCGGTGCAAGCCGCGCAAAGCGCGGGATTTGCCAACGCCTGCCACATCAAGGGCGGTATCGACGCTTGGAAAAGGGCCGACGGCAGGCTCGAAAAACCGTCCTAGGTTACGTCGCTTGGCGGCGCTGCGACTCGAGCAACGTGACCGTCTTGGTCGCGCGCTGGTTTTCGTAGATCGAGCCCTGGTTGATCGCCGCCGGGAAGGGCAGGCGCACCGGAACCTTTTCGAGCCGCGGCTCAAGGGTCGGCTCGCCACGCAGCAACTGGTCCTCGTAGCTCTGCCAATCCTTCGGCATCAACGCCATTGGCCACGAGTCGGCGGCGCGGTATTGATGAAGCAAGAGCCGCCGCGGCCGGTCCGCTTGATTTTGCGTCGACCCATGAACCATGCGGACATGATGAATCGAAACCGAACCGGCGGCGCCGGTGAGCGGCACCGCGCTGGCGTATTCGCTGTCGCACGCCGGATCGTTGATCGCGCCACAAAAGACACCGTCGACATGGTGGTCATAGATCGGGCCGCGATGGCTGCCCGGTAACATCATCAGCGGCCCGTTTTCCAGATCCATGTCATCGATCATAAAACCAACCGCGCACAGATCGTCGTTGGTATGCGGGTAGAACGCCCAATCTTGATGCCATTCCACCGCCGAGCCGCCGCTCGCGTCCTTGATGTTGAGCTTGCTGGTATCGAAGCGGATGCCGGGGCCGATCAACCGCTCGAGAACATTGAGTAGTTTTTCGTGCGCGACCAAGTCGCCAAATGCGTCATGCCATTTGTGCGGTGTCTTGACCCGGCGGACACGCGGTGTCGCCGCGCTGTGATTGTCTTCGAGATCGTAGACATCGGTGTGTTCGGTGACCGTGCGCGAGGCCTCGACCATCTCGTCGATCGCCGCGCGAACGTGCGCGATTTCCGCCGTCGAAAGGATATCCGGGACCACCAGATACCCATTCTCTCGATAGGACTCGACGTCCGCTTCACTTAACACCGACAACTCCCTTGATCACGCTGCTGTCAAACCCAGTCTATTCTTGATTGGCGCACAAACTTTGATTTAGATCAATCCTGGCCTTGGTGCCAGATTTTCGCCAGTTTTACCGCAAAGAGCGGGCGAAGGCCTGGATATCCTCGACCAATAGGTCGGGCTCTTCGAGCGCCGCGAAATGGCCGCCGCGCGGCATCGTCGTCCAGCGCGTGACATTGTAGGCCTTTTCGACGTAGCTGCGCGGCGCCCACGGCATGAATTCGGCGGGAAACTCGGCGACCGCGGTCGGCACTTCGACGCGTCGGCCGTCCTGCGGCAGATTGCGCCCGCCTTCCTCGCGCCGGCCGTAATAGATCCAGGTCGCGGTGTTGAAGGTTCCGGTCACCAGATAGACCATGATGTTGGTCAGCAGCTGGTCCTTGGTGTAGGCGCTCTCGATATCGTCGCCGTCGGTGTCCGACCAGGTGTTGAACTTTTCGACGATCCACGCGGCGATCCCGACCGGGCTGTCCATCATCGCGTACGACAGAGTCTGCGGCTTGGTCGATTGCTCGTGCATGTACCCGGTTTCGGCCTCCATGATGCCTTGCGCGGTCTTTAGCCAGGCTTTTTCCTCGTCGGTCTCGGGCCGCGCGGCGGGTCTCATGCCGAACATATTGAGGTGGACGGCGCGACATGCCGGCGCGTGCTCGTAGCCGAGCCACGACGAGATCGCACTGCCCCAATCGCCGCCTTGGGCGAGAAAGCCGTGATAGCCCAAACGATCGGTCATCAGTTTGGCGAACACCGCGGCGACGGCGCGCGGCCCGATCGGGCGCGGCGGCCGGCCCGAGAAGCCGAACCCAGGCAGCGACGGGGCGATGACGTCGAAGGCATCCGCCTTGTCGCCGCCGAAGCGCTCTGGATGCGCCAAGGGTTCGACGATATGGAGAAACTCGTAAACCGAGCCCGGCCAGCCGTGGCTGAGCAACAATGGCATCGGCGCCTCACCGCTGCCTTTTTCGTGCAGGAAATGAATGGTGATGCCATCGACCTCGGTGGTGAACTGCGGCAATCGATTGAACTCGGCTTCGTGCGCGCGCCAGTCGTATTTGTCGACCCAATAGGCGCAGAGGTCCTTCATATAATCGAGATTGGCGCCATAGGCCCAGCCGCCATCGTCGGGCATTTCATGCCAGTGATAGGCGGCAACCTTGGCGCGGATGGTTTGAAGAGTCGCGTCCGCGACGTTCACCGAGAACGGCTCGATCATGGGGAATTTCCTTATTGGGTAAACTAAGCGTCGACGAATTCCGCTACCCGTTCGCGGGTCTCCGCGGAGGGACGGGTAAGCAGACTGATACCAACGAATATCACGATATTGACGATCAGGCCGAGGAGGCCGGCATGAAGATCGAACACTGTCGTCTCGGCGAACAGCTGGAAGTAGAAATTGACCGCTACGCCACCGACTAGGCCGGCGATCGCGCCATGGCGGGTCCCGCGCCGCCAGTACAGCGCGCCATAGACCGATGGCGCGAACTGGACGATCGCGCCGTAGGCACCGAGTAGCAATTGGATCAGCCCTTCGGCGCCGAAGATCGCCAGATAATAGGCCGCGCCGCCGACCGCGACGACGGCGATCCGCATGATCAGCAATTGGGCGCGCTCGCTTAAGCCGGGGCGCAGCGGCACCGCGATATCGCGGCCGACCGAGACCGAGGCGCCATGGGTGATCGCGTCCGACGACGACATCGCCGCGGCCAGCGCGCCGGCGCCGATCAAGCCATAGACCAGGCCCGAGGCGCCGATCTCGTGGGTAATCAAATAGGGCAAGACTTGATCCGAGCTGGCGAGTGCATCGTCAGCCACCACACCGATCGCGGAAAAGCCGATGAAGAGCACCGGAACCAGAAACAGCGCGAACACCGGATAGGCGATGACAGTCAATTTTATACGTCGCTCGCTGGTGGTGTAGGATTTCATGAATAGGTGCGGCCACATCATGAAACCGATCATCGAGACCACGATCGCCGAACTGTAGGCCGCCGCCGACATCGCCGATCCATCGCCGCCGATGATGAGAAAGTCGGGTCGCTCTTCGGCGATCGCTACGAACATCGGCCCGATGCCGCCGTGTAGGGTCGTCACCAGATAGATGCCCAGTACCCACGCGACGACGAGCATAAGGATCGCTTGCAAGACGTCGCTCCAGGCCGCGCCCCGCACGCCGCTGGTTACGACATAAACGACAACGATCCCATAGGCGAGCAATGCGCCAAACCAGAACGGTATGTGCCCGTCAGTGAGGACATTGAAGACGTAGGCCATGCCCTTGATTTGAAGAGTCAGATACTGAACGAAGGCGAGCACCGAGACGATACCGACGAGTACGACCAAGGTGCGCGATTGGTATCGGTCGCCGATTAGGTCGCCGATCGTGAAGTAATTGCGTTGGGTGCCGAGACGCGCGACTTTTGGTCCGATGACATACCACGGCAACAAACCGAGCGCGGCGTAGGCGAGGATGTAGAACGAAGCGGCCCCTTTCGAGTAGGCCCATCCGGGCCCGCCGAGAAACGCGAAGGCCGAGAAAATGGTGCCGCCCATCAGGAACCACATCACCAGCAATCCCAAGCCTCGATCGGCCACCGCGTATTCCGACACCGAGTAGAACGACCGGCCGCGGCCGGCGAGTATTCCCAGCGCGAACGCGAACACGAGATACGTCGTCATGGCGACGATCGCGACGATCCACGCGTCCATCTAGACGGTGTCCTCGCCGCCGTATTCATAGCGGTAGAAGGCGACCAAGCCGACAAATTCGACGGCGATCCAGAACACCACCCAGAACAGCGAAAACGGCAGGCCGAGGACGAATGGCTCGACCCGATTACCGATCGCGAAAATCGGGAATATCATCACCAGCGCCAAAATGACGGTGAATATGACGACGCCGCGCGTGGCGTTTCGCGGCGCGCCTGCCGGCGTTCGACCTTCGCTTGCCATCACCGTCCCCCCTCGTCGCGTCGGATCATTACACTCCCGTGGTCGAAGTGTATGACGCCGATGCGCCGAAGCACAATCCGTTGGTCGATTTCACCGAGCCCGATTGGGCTCCTTGGAAAGACTCTAGGACAAGAGGTCGTGCAGCACCTGGGCGACGTCACCGCGGCGATAAGGCTTCATCAGCAGTCGGGTATGGCGATGTTCGATTCTCTTTTCGGCGGCGATCGAGGCGGTGTCGTAGCCGGTGGCAAAGACGACTTTGAGGGTGGGATTGCGTCGCCGCGCGCTGTCGGCCAATTCGAAGCCGTCGCTCCCCTTCGGCATCATGATATCGGTGAGCAGCAAATCCACGCCGCGATCGGACTCGAGGATTGCCAGACCGCGTTGCGCGCTTTCCGCGGCGATGACCGTATACCCGAGCGATCTGACTAGATCCTCGGCAAATTCCCTGACCTCGGCGTCATCCTCGACCACCAGGATCGTGCCGGACCCGGCCGGGATTAGGTCCTCAGTATCAGCCAGGCTTGCGGTCCTTGCGGTACCGTCGGCGCGCGGAAGATAGAGTGTCACCGAGGTGCCTTGGCCGAGCGCTGTCTCAATTTCGACATCGCCGCCGGATTGCTTGGCAAAACCATAAACCATGCTGAGGCCCAGACCGGTCCCTTGACCGATGTCCTTGGTCGTGAAGAACGGCTCGAACGCCCGCGCGGCGACATCGAGATCCATCCCGGTGCCCGAGTCGGTGACCCGGATTGCAACATATTTACCGGCCGGCAGCGAGTCGTGCTGATCCAGCTGCCCCTCGTCCAATTGGACATTGCTGCCGCCGATGCAAACCGTGCCGCCGGTTGGCGACGCGTCGCGCGCGTTGATCGCCAAATTGAGCAACGCGTCCTCGAGTCGACCGGGATCGACCAAAATATCCCACAGGCGATCCGCCACGACCAACTCGATATCGATTTGGCTGCTCAGGGCCGGTAGCATCATCGCCACCGCGCGTTGCAATACTTCGTCCGCGGCAACCGCGACCGGTTGCAGCGGCTGGCGGCGGGAATAGGCGAGTAATTGATGGGTGAGATCGGCACCTCGGAGCGCGCTGTTTTTTGCCCGTTCGACGTAACGCCCGGCCGCGTGATTTTCGAGAAATAGGGTATCCACTTCGCTCTCGTGATGTCAATATGTTGGGATGGCGAACCCGGCATCCCATCCCGAAGGCGGGGTCGACTACCCGCGCACCCTGACTGAATTCGACGCGTGGTTCGTGTCGGAGACGGCGTG
>JAKZSU010000029.1:0-17975 GCA_047517485.1 Alphaproteobacteria bacterium | reverse complement strand
CAGCGATTCCCGTCTCCAAATCAGGTAGATATGGAGCGGGGCCCGTTTTGGCGCGCCGGTTTACTGCCGGAGTCGCCGTGGGAAGCGCATCCTGTTACCATCATCGCCAACCTGGGAGAGCCAATTGGGGAATCCCGGTTTAAAGGGCGTGTTTTTAAAGCGCGTTCAAGCGCCACGCAGGCTGTCCTCGCATTGGCTCGGGCGCGCGGTCGCGCTTGCCGTTCGCTGCGCTCACGGGCGGTGGTGCGGGCTGGATGACGAGAGAGACTGGGTTCCGAATATTAAAGCGCGTTCAGGCGCCACGCAGGCTGCCTCGCATAAGGTCGGGCGCGCGGTCGCGCTTGCCGTTCGCTTTGCTCACGGTCGGTGGGGTGTAATCGCCAAAAATTGGGATTATTTCTGGCTTATGTTGATTGCCAATGCCCGTTATGGTGCGCGCCGATTGGCTTGAGGAGCGGTGATGACGGCGATTACATTTTTTGAAGACGCGTGGCACGACGGAAGCCCAAAGGTGATGGGCCCGATGACCCAGAGCTTCATGCATGGCTCGACCGTGTTCGACGGCGCGCGTGCGTTTGCCCGCCAGGCGCCGGACCTCGATCTGCATTGCGCGCGCCTGCTGCGCTCGGCCGAGGTGATGGGCCTGAAGACCGACCTCGCCGTTACTGCGCTGTGCGACCTGGCGATCGACGGGGTGAAGCGCTTTGCCGCCGACGCCGAGCTATATATCCGCCCGGCGCTGTGGGCCGAGGACGGGTTCCTGCAGCCCGAAGGCGAGGCGCGTTTTTCACTTACGCTGTTCGAGGTGCCGATGCCGGCGCCAAGCGGGCTGTCGGTCTGTCTGTCGAGTTTTCGCCGCCCCGACCCCAACATGGCGCCGACCCTGGCCAAGGCGGCGTGCCTCTATCCCAATACCTCGCTGGCGCTGAAAGAAGCCCAGGATAAGGGGTTCGACAATGCGGTGATGCGCGACGGCACCGGCCACGTCGTCGAACTCGGCACCTCGAATCTTTGGCTGGTCAAGAATGGCGTGGCGACGACACCGGAACCGAATGGAACGTTTCTCGACGGGGTGACCCGGCGGCGGGTCATGGCGCTGTTGAACGAGGCCGGTGTGGAGACCCGCGAGACCACGGTATCGGCAGAAGATTTGGCCACCGCGGACGAGTTATTCTCGACGGGCAATCTCGGCAAGGTGCTGCCGATCATCCGTTACGAGGACCGCGATCTGCAACCGGGTTCGGTTTTCGCCCACGCGCGTGAGCTTTATTTCGCCTACGCCAAGGGCGAGACGGTCTAGAAAAATAAATCGGATTTAGGGAGATACGCCATGAAGGTCAGTGCGGTCGAGACCCGGCATTGCGATGCCGGATGGCGCAATTTCTCGTTCTGCAAGATCATCACCGATGATGGCTTGGTGGGATGGAGTGAATACCAGGAAGGGTTCGGCTCGCCGGGCGTGACCGCGGTGATCGAGGCGATGGCCAACCGCGTCGTGGGCGCCGATCCGCACGCCACCGAAGCGATCTTTTTCGATCTCTACGCGGCGACCCGACCGGCCGCCGGCGGGGTGGTGGCGCAAGGGCTGGCGGCGATCGAGAACGCGTTGATCGACGTCAAGGCGAAGGCCTTGGGCGTACCCGCGTACAGCCTGTTCGGTGGGCCGATCCGCGACCGGCTGCGGGTCTACTGGTCGCATTGCGGCACCTATCGGGTGATGGACCGCGAGGTCCACGCAGCCGGCGGGGTCACCTCGCTCGACGACGTACGTGCGCTCGGCAAGGAAGTCAAGGACAAGGGCTTTTCCGGCCTCAAGACCAATATCTTTCGCTTCGACCGCGAACCGGCGATCTGGGCGCCGGGATTCAACGTGCCGGGCGGCCATCCGGAGCTCAATGTCGAACGCGACTTGCTCAAACATCTGGTTGCCGAGCTCGAGGCCTTCCGCGATGGCGCGGGGCCCGACATGGACATCCTGCTCGACCTCAATTTCAACGCCAAGACCGAGGGTTTGCTGCAGATCGTCCAGGCGCTCGAGCCGCTCGGGCTGTTCTGGATCGAAATCGATTCCTACGACGCGGTGGCGCTCGCCGAGGTGCGGCGCGCCTCGAAGACACCGATTTCGGGGTGCGAGACACTAATCGGCATTCGTGAGTTCCGCCCCTATTTCGAGAACAAGTCGATGGACGTGGCGATCATTGATGCGATCTGGAACGGGGTCGCGCAATCGCTCAAGATCGCGGCGCTCGCCGAAGCCCACGAGGTCAACATCGCGCCGCATAATTTCTATGGTCATCTGTCGAGCTTCATGAACGCGCATTTCTCCGCTTGCGTGGCGAATTTCCGGATTATGGAGATCGATATCGACGAAGTGCCGTGGCGCGACGAACTGTTCACCCACGCCCCCGAGTTCGAGAACGGGCACTTCGTTTTGCCCGACCGGCCGGGCTGGGGCTGCGATCCGATCGAAGAAGCCATGGCGGCGCACCCGCCGCGCGAAATCGGCGGTATTACGCACCGAAAATAGGCCTTTTAGGCGCTGTAAAGTGGGCGTTTGTGCTTGACTTGCTAAAGAACATAAATAGAACATTCCCTTGACCAAACGGCTGTTCGGCCGTAAAATCAAAGGCTCGGTCATTTCAATAAATTTGCTTTGAAGGATCATCGATGAGCGTCGCGATCGCCCCGATCTCGCGGCAGATCTGGGACATGAAATACCGCTTGAAAGCGGCGGACGGCGCGGTGCTCGACGGTACTGTCGAGGACAGCTGGCGGCGCGTGGCGAAGGCGTTGGCGGTGCCGGAAAAGGATACCGCGGCGTGGGCCGAGCGGTTTTATGAGGCGCTCGAGGATTTTGCTTTTTTGCCGGCCGGGCGGATCCTCGCCGGCGCCGGCAGCGACCGCAAGGTGACCTTGTTCAATTGTTTCGTCATGGGCGCGATCGACGACGATATGTCGGGCATTTTCGACGCCCTCAAGCAGGCCGCGCTGACCATGCAGCAGGGCGGCGGCATTGGCCACGACTTCTCGACCCTGCGGCCCAAGGGCGCGCCGGTGCACGGCGTCGGCGCCGACGCCTCGGGGCCGATCTCGTTCATGCGGGTGTGGGACGCGATGTGCCGGACGATCATGAGCGCCGGCCATCGGCGCGGCGCGATGATGGCGACCCTGGCGTGCGATCATCCCGACATCGAGGCGTTCATCGACGCCAAGCGCGAGCCCGGCGAGCTGCGCATGTTCAATCTGTCGGTCTTGGTCACCGATGCCTTCATGGACGCGGTGCGCCGCGACGCGCCGTGGGATCTCACCTTCGCCGGCACCACCTATCGCACGCTTTCGGCGCGCGCGCTGTGGGACAAGATCATGCGCGCGACTTATGCCTATGCCGAGCCCGGCGTGGTGTTCATCGACCGGGTCAACCAGCGCAACACCCTCGCCTATTGCGAAAACATCCACGCCACCAACCCGTGCGGCGAACAGCCCTTGCCGCCCTATGGCGCCTGCCTGCTGGGTTCGATCAACCTGTCGCGCC
Source organism: Alphaproteobacteria bacterium (assembly GCA_047517485.1). Lineage (GTDB taxonomy): Bacteria > Pseudomonadota > Alphaproteobacteria > UBA7887 > UBA7887 > JAKZSU01. Next base: position 14,443 of record JAKZSU010000029.1, on the reverse strand, counting down.
TGGTGATCGAACCGTTTACCGAGCGCGCCGTGCTCGATTTGGAGCGGCTGGAATCGCTGGTCGCCGTGGCGGTGCGGATGCTCGATAACGCGATCGACGTGTCGGGCTATCCGCTGCCCGAACAAGCCCGGGAAGCGCGCGCCAAACGCCGTATCGGGCTCGGTATTACCGGCCTGGCGGACGCGCTGATCATGTGCGGCGCACGCTATGGCGGCGCCGGCGCGGTCGCTCTGACCGAACAATGGATGGCGCGCTTTCGCCGTGCCGCGTATCTGGCGTCATCCGATCTGGCGGCCGAAAAAGGCGCGTTCCCGCTTTATGACCGCAAGGCGTATCTTGCCGGCGAGACGGTGTCCGACCTCGAGCCCCGCTTACGCGAGGCGATCGCCGCGAACGGTATGCGCAACGGTCTGGTGACCTCGATCGCGCCAACCGGAACGATCTCGTTGATGGCCGACAATGTGTCGTCCGGGATCGAACCGGTCTATGCCTTCAGCTATCACCGCAACGTCGCGCTGCCCGAGGGCGGCACGCAAACCACCGAGGTGGTCGATCACGCCTATCGGCGGTACCGTGAGGCGATCGGCGAGGACGCGCCGTTGGGGCCCGCCTTCGTCGACGCGCAGTCGCTGACCCCGGCGGATCATCTGGTGATGCAGGCGACGGTGCAGCGCTTTATCGACAGTTCGATCTCGAAGACCATCAATTGTCCGGAAGCGATCGCCTTCGACGATTTCAAATCGATCTACGCGCGGGCTTACGAACTCGGCTGCAAGGGCTGCACGACGTATCGGCCGAACGCGGTGACCGGCGCGGTGCTCGAGACCGACGAGCAGGCGGCGGCGCGCGCGGCCAGCGAAAATCAAACCGAACTGGCACTCGACGATCCGTTGTCGGTGCACCCCGACGATCCGTTCGATGCCGGTCGGGTGATCTATATGACCCAGCCGCTCGATCGGCCCGAAGAGCTGCCGGGCACCACCTACAAGCTGCGCTGGCCGGAAAGCGAATACGCGCTCTATATCACCGTCAACGACATCGTCCGCGACGGCCGGCGGCGGCCGTTCGAAATTTTCATCAATTCCAAGAACATGGAGCATTACGCCTGGACGATGGGGCTGATGCGGATGATCAGCGCGGTGTTCCGGCGCGGCGGCGATGTCTCGTTCGTGGTCGACGAACTGAAGGCGGTGTTCGATCCGCGCGGCGGCCAGTGGATGGGCGGTGCTTACGTGCCGTCGCTGCTGGCGGCGATCGGCGACGTCATCGAAAAACATATGATCGCCATCGGATTCCTGCAAAAGTCGACGGCCGGCGGCGCGAGGCGCGCGGCCGGCGGTGAAAATTTCATGGCCGGCACCGAGACCGCGATGCCGGCAAAAGGCTGCCCGCGCTGCGGCCGGCGCGGGCTGATCCGCCAGGAGGATTGTGACAGCTGCACCGAGTGCGGCTATTCGAAGTGCGATTGACGCGGCTGGGGCGGTCTCACAATTCGTATTGCGCCAAGGTGATGGTTTCGGTCTCGGCCCCGGCGATCCACTCGGCGACGTGGGGGTGGCCGACGAGCGCTTCGATATAGGCGGCGGCGAAGTCGGGCAGCGGCGGCGCGTAGGTGCGCAAACGAAGCGCCACCGGCGCATAGAAAATGTCGGCGAGGCCGTAGGCGCCGAACAAAAAAGCGCCGTCCCCGGCGACCCGTCGGCGGGCAAAGCGCCATAACTCGACGATGCGGTTGATGTCGGCATCAACGCCGGGCCCCCGGCCCTTGCCGGGCAGACGGGCGCGAATGTTCATCGGCATATGTTCGCGCAAGGCGGAAAACCCGGCGTGCATTTCGGCGCAGAGGCTACGCGCCACCGCGCGGTCGCCCGGATCGCCCGGCCAAAACGGCGGCTCGGGCGCCCGTTCGGCGACGGTCTCGGCGATGGCGAGCGAATCCCAAACCAGGGTCGACCCGGCGACCAGGTTGGGCACCAGGCGCGCCGGCGGATAGGCGGCGACGGCATCGGGAAAGTCGGCGGTGCCGGCGGGCAAGTAAGTGGTATCAAAAGGGAGCCCGGACAGGCGCAGGATCAGCCAGCCGCGCATCGACCACGACGAATAATTCCGCGAGCCGATGATCAGTCGATAATCAGTCATTCCGTACGCCTCTTTTTCCATAGGAAAGTATTGTCTTTCGCGCTACCAACGAGACTCATGCGCTTCTTCGGAATTTACGCCCTGATCGCCGTCGCCGTGGCCGGTTATTCCGGTTATTGGTTTATTCTCGCCGATCGCGCCGAGGCGGTGATCGACGCCCAGGCCGCCGCGTGGCACGACGACGGGCTGGTGCTGTCCTACGACGAACGCCGCGTCCATGGCTATCCCTATCGGCTATCGTCGGAGTTCAAGGGCTTCGCCTTGGTGAAAGCCGGCGACGGGGCCGGTGACCGGGCCAGCGGCGCTTGGCGGTGGCGCGGTGAGCAACTGACGATCCATGGCGAGCCGTGGAACTTGCGCCATTACATCGCCGTATTGAGCGGCACCAATCGGATCGAGTGGGAAAGCCCGATCGGCCTCTTGCGCTTTGACGCGATCGCCGAGGCGGCGCGCGCGAGCGTGATCCTCGACGACCGCTATCGCGCCGATCAAGCGTCCGCCGAAGTGCGCGACCTGCAGGTACGACAGATCGACGGCGCGGCGGGACTGACCTCGGCGATGACTGTGGCGATGACTGTGGCGATGACTGTGGCGCTGATCCAGATCCATGCCCGCCGGCCGGAGACCGACCCGACCGCGCTCGACGCCGCGCTGCTGATCGAAGGCTTGGTTTTGCCCGACGGGACGGGCGGTGCGCTGGGCGACGAGATCGGGCAGGTATCTTTCGACGGCACCGCGTCCGGCCCGCTGCCGAAGCGCTTCGAGCCCGGCGCGTTGGCGGCGTGGCGGGACAGCGGCGGCGTGATCGACACCCATCGCTTGACCTTCGACTGGGGGCCGGTCCGCATCGAAGCCGATGGCGCCTTGACCCTCGACGCCGCGCTTCGCCCACAAGGCGCGTTCACCGCGCGCATCGTCGGTCATGACGTGCTGATCGATATTCTGCGTGCCGAAGGCGCGATCGGCAAGGACGTCGCCAAAATTCTGCGCTTTACTTTCGCGCTGCTGTCGGTGCGCCCGGACGACGGTGGGCCGCCTACCCTCACGGTTCCGATCACCATTCAAGACGGCTGGCTCTCGGCCGGGCCGGTTCCGGTGCTCCAAGTGCACCCAATCATGACGGCACCGGCCACCGGTTAGAGCATGCTCTACGCCTGATTGGCCTCGATGACGCTGCGGCGTACGTCGCGGGTCTCCGTAAACAGCTGCTCGAGAAAATCGCCTTCGCCGCGGCGAATGGCGCGTTGCAGACGCGCGAGATCCTCGTTGAAGGTCGCCAGCATCTCGAGCACCGCCTCGCGATTGTTGAGAAACACGTCGCGCCACATCACCGGGTCGGAGGCGGCGATGCGGGTGAAATCGCGAAAGCCGCTGGCGGCGTATTTAATCGCCTCTTTCTTGGTGCGATCCTCGAGGTCGGACACGGTCGAGACGATGTTGTAGGCGATGAGGTGGGGAATATGCGAGGTGATCGCGAGCACGAGATCGTGATGCTCGGCGCTCATAATATCGATCGTGCTGCCGACAGCGCGCCAAAACGCCGCGATCCGCGCGACCGCGCCTTCGTCGGTGTCGGCGTCGGGCGTGAGCACGCACCAGCGGCCCTCGAACAGCTCGGCGAAACCCGACTGGGGCCCGGAATGCTCGGTGCCGGCGATCGGGTGTCCGGGCACGAAATGCACGCTATCGGGAAGCGCCGGCCGCACCGCGTCGATCACCGCCCGCTTCACCGAGCCGACATCGGTGACGATGGCGCCGGGCCTAAGCGCCGGCGCGATTTCTCGGGCCACCGCGCCGCTGGCCCCGACCGGCACACAGAGGACAATGAGATCGGCGTCGCGCGCCGCCGCTTCCGCGGTCTCGCACACCGCATCGACGACGCCGAGACGCGCGGCTATCGCCCGGGTTTCGGCGCTGCGCGACGTGCAGACGATCTCGCGCGCCAAGCCGTGCGCCCGCGCCGCAAGCGCCAAGGAGCTGCCGATCAGCCCAATGCCGATCAGCGCGATACGGTCGAAGGAGGCGTCGGTGGTCATGGCGCGAGCCTCACGTGGAGCCACCGGCCGAGATCGGCCGGGGATAGATGCCGATAATGTCGGTTCTGCGCACCGTCGCGCCGGCGCGCGCCCTGAAGACCTCCAGCCGGCGATCGTCATGACGCAGAAAATCCTCGACCAGAACCAGATACAAGGCGCGACCGTCTTGGTCGGGATCCTGCCACGCGGCGATCATTTCGTCGCCGAGGCCGCTGGAGACCAGTTCCTCGCGCAACCGATCGCGGCTGACATCCTCGACACATTCGATGGCGAGCATCGAGGCATCGTCGCCGGTCGGCTCGGGCTCGATGGTGGCGATCGCGACCGCGGCATGGTGCTCCGAACTTCCATTCGCCGCCTCGAGGAATGGTAGCAGTGCAATTATTTTTGGCGCCCCCGCCCCGGCGCCGATCAAAGACCGCCACCAGGGCGATTCGCGTTCGCCGACCGGGAACGGAAGTATGCCAATCGAATCATTGCCACTCCACACGTCTTGGACGACCTGGTCGACCGCTTGATATTTCTTGACCGGGACCGAGGAGCCGAACTGATCGCGCCCGAGATCGTGATAGACGCCGGTCTCGTCGGGAGCGAAGACAGCGATGCTGAAGTCGCCCTGCACGGCGACCAGGGCGGACAGGAGCTCACGCCATATCCGCACCAGGGCGCCGACCGGGAACGATCCGGTGTGACGCTTGACCAGGCGGCGCAGGATTTCGGCCTCGCGTCCGGGGCGCAGCGCCAGCGCGCCGGCGCCGGATTCACGTTTGACCGCACCGACTTTGCCCACCACCTCGGTGCGCTGCATCAGGAGGTCGTGAATCTTGTCGTCGATCAAATCGATTTTGCGGCGCAGATTTTCGAGAGGCTTATCGTCGGCCATGCCTGAATAATGCCCAGTGATGAATGCGGGGACGGCCGCACCAGTAGTAGCCATCGGTTGTCACAAAATCAAAGAAAACATTGACGCGGCAAAGACGCAACCATACCAATGGCGCTCCCTGAAATTCGACGGACACGGCACCCATGACCGCGGGCACGGCATCGCATGTGCGGGCGACCCATCATCCGGGCGGCTCGATCGAACACACGCCGTCGGTGATGCTTGGCGTCGAGTCGCCGCTGGCGCTGGCCAACGGCGCCAATTTGGGACCGTTCACCGTCGCCTACCAAAGCTACGGCACGCTCAACGCCACCCATTCCAACACGATTCTGATTTGCCATGCCTTGACCGGCGACCAGTATGTCGCGGGGACTCATCCGCTGACCGGGCGGGCAGGGTGGTGGGATCATTTGGTGGGCCCCGGCCGCACCCTGGATACCGACCGATTTTTCATCCTGTGCGCCAATGTGATCGGCGGCTGCATGGGAACCACCGGGCCGGACGATATCAACCCGGAGACCGGCGAGCCTTACAATATGAGCTTTCCGCTGATCACCATCGGCGACATGGTCGAGGCGCAGGCGATGCTGCTCGATCATTTGGATATCGACCGGGTGCTCAGCGTGGTCGGCGGCTCGATGGGCGGAATGCAGGCAATCGAATGGGCGCGACGCTATCCCGAGCGCGTGGTCTCGGCGATCCCGATTGCCAGCTCGGCCCGGCATACCGCGCAGAACATCGCCTTCAACGAGGTCGGCAGGCAGGCGGTGATGTCTGATCCGAACTGGCACGAAGGCAATTACCGGGCGCACGATACCCGGCCGAGCCAAGGTCTGGCGGTGGCGCGCATGGCGGCGCATATCACCTATCTGTCCGACGAGGCGCTGCACCGTAAATTCGGTCGCGGCCTTCAGGACCGCGAGCGGCCGACTTACGGCTTCGAGGCGGATTTTCAGGTCGAGAGTTATCTCCGTCATCAAGGGCGCAGTTTCGTCGAGCGTTTCGACGCCAACTCGTACCTCTACATCACCCGGGCGATGGACTATTTCGACATCGCCGCCGAGCATGGCGGACAGTTGGCCGCCGCGTTCGAGGGGACGCCGGTGCGGTTCTGCCTGATCTCGTTCACCAGCGACTGGCTGTTCCCGACACCGGAGAGCCGCGACATGGTGCATGCGCTCAATGCCAACGCGGCGAATGTCAGCTTCGTCGAGCTCGAAACCGACAAGGGCCATGACAGCTTCCTGCTCGACGTGCCCGAGTTTTTCGCGATCCTGTCCGGCTTCCTCGACAGCGCGGCGAGAAAACTGGGTTTCTAGACAGTGGTGGCGGTGACGGAACCGATCGCCAATCCCGGCGCGCGCGCCGACGGGATTCGCGTCGATCTGCAATTGATCGCGGATATGATCGATCCCGGCGCGCGGTTGCTCGATGTCGGCTGCGGCGACGGCGCGCTGTTGCAGTTTCTGGTGACCGAGAAAGGCGTCGACGGACGTGGCATGGAAATCAGCCAGGCCGGGGTCAATGCTTGCGTGCGCCAAGGTCTGTCGGTCATCCAAGGCGACGCCGACACCGATTTGACCAATTATCCCGACGCCGCATTCGACTTCGTCGTCCTCGGCCAAACCCTGCAGGCGACCCATAATCCGCGCCAGGTGCTGCTCGAACTGTTGCGTATCGGCCGCCGCGTTATCGTCTCGTTTCCCAATTTCGGCTATTGGCGGTGCCGCCTACAGCTGGCGATGCGCGGCCGCATGCCGGTGACCAAGACGCTGGATAATCCGTGGTATTCGACGCCCAACATTCATTTTTGCACGATTGGCGATTTCCTCGATCTGTGCGAATCAGAGAATATCCGCGTCGAACAACGCTATGCGTTGGGCCACGATGGCTTGAGCACCGGCCTCTGGTCGTCGCGCTTTTTCGCCAACTGGCTCGGCGCCCAAGGCGTCTTCATGCTGAGCCGCGATCCGAGGTAGGTTTTATAGCGCGTTCAAGCGCCACGCAGGCTGGCCTCGCATATGCTCGGGCGCGCGGTCGCGCTTGCCGGCCTGCTAGATGCAGGTCGGGTTTCTAAAGCGCGTTCAAGCGCCACGCAGGCTGGCCTCGCATAAGCTCGGGCGCGCGGTCGCGCTTGCCGGCCTGCGCAGCGCGCAGTCCGGTTGACTAAAAGGCGTTCAAGCGCCACGCGGGCTTTCCTCGCACAGGCTCGGGCGCGCGGTCGCGCTTGCCGCATTGAATATTACTCAATGCGGGTGAGTTTAGTGCCAAGGTGGCCGTCATCCCGGGACAGTCCGTTGGACATTGTCCCGATCGTGGTCGCGCGGCGGTGCGCGGCGACCCTTCGGGCATCGACGGTGACCCCGGAATAGACCTGCTTCTCGGCTTCCGCCAGCACTACGCCGCCGAACGGCAGCGCCCAGCGCGCGCCGAGACGCTCGAGCGCCGGCGCCAGCGCCAGCATGTAGCGGCGACGGCTGGGTGGGGCGTAAAGCGCAAAATCCGAGCGCACCGGCACGAACAGGTTGTCGCGCAACAAGCGGTCGAGTTGACGCTGGCTGTAGGGATTGCCGTGCCCGAACGGGGTACGTTCGAGCCGCGCCCAAACCCCGCGGCGATTGGGCGCAACGACGATGATCCGGCCCTCGCCGGCGAGCACCCGCCAAATCTCGCGCAGCATGCGGCGCAGACGCTCGCTCGATTCGACGGCATGGACCAGGAGAATGCGGTCGAACGCGTTATCGGGAAACGGCAGCGAATCCTCTTCGCTCAAGGTGACCAGGCCGGGCTCACCGACCGGCCAACGCGTCACCCCCTGCAAGTCGGGCATCACCGCGACGGCGCGCTCGGCGCTGTCGATAAAGGGGCGGAGATAGGGCGTGCCATAGCCCACCGCGAGCAGGCGCTGGCCGTCGACCACCGGCCACATGTCGCGAATCCGCCCACGCACCAGGCGTTGGGCGACGTGCCCGAGCGGCGACCGATAAAACTGCCTCAGATAGGATACGTCCTGCCACATGGCCGAGAGTCTATCACGGCCGGGTCACGCCTCGGCCGCCACCTTCGGCGCGCCCAACGCCGCTTGGCGATAGACCTCGTCGACCTCGATTTGATAACCGTTGGCGAGCCGGTTGGTCTGGTTGAACATGCCGACCACGGCCATCATTTCGCCGAGCATTTCATCGGTCAGACCTTGTTTGCGCGCCGCCGCGGTATGCGACCATACGCAATATTCGCAGCCGTTGGTGGCGCTGACCGCGACCGCGATCATCTCCTTGGTCAAGAGGTCGAGCGCGCCCGGCGCCATCACCACCTGCATTTCGCGCCAGATCCGCTCTAGGGTCGGCGGATGGGTGGCCAGGGTCTTCCAGACATTGGGGACGAAATCGATGCCCCGGACGGTCATGATCTCGTCATAGACCGCGCGCACCGTCGCATCTGCCTGGTCGTATTCAACCATCCGGACCGTTGCCATCTGTTCCTCCGTTTTGTCGTTGGGTCGCGACCGCGCGACCGTTGTATTGGGCCGCGACAGCGCGACCTTCGGTATTGGGCCGCGATCGCGCGACCGTTAGTACATGTGTTGGCCGCCATTTATGGACAAAGTCGAGCCGGTAATGAAGCCCGCATCGTCGGCGACGAGAAAAGCCACGCCGCGGGCGATCTCGGAGGCCTTGCCGAGCCGGCCGACCGGAACCCCGGCGACGATTTTTCGAGCACGACCTCGGGAACCGCCGCCACCATGTCGGTATCGATATAGCCCGGCGCGATGGCGTTGACGGTGACACCTTTGCTGGCGCCTTCCTGGGCCAACGCCTTGGTAAAGCCGTGAATACCCGATTTCGCGGCGGCATAATTGACTTGACCATACTGGCCGGCCTAGCCGTTGATCGAGCCGATATTGACGATCCGCCCGAAGCCACGCTGGCGCATCGCCTCGATCACCGCGCGCGACATGTTGAAACACGAGCCGAGATTGGTATCGATCACCGCCTGCCACATGTCGTGATCCATCCGATGCAAAGTGCCGTCGCGGGTGATCCCGGCGTTGTTCACCAGCACATCGACCGGACCCAAATCGGCGGTCACCTGGTCGACCCCGGCGCGGCACGCGGCGAAATCCGACACATCCCACTTATAGACCGGTATTCCGGTCTCCTCGTTGAACTTGGCGGCGCGTTCGTCATTGCCGGCGTAACCCGCGGCAACGTTGTAGCCGGCATCCTTGAGCGCGATTGAAATCGCGGCTCCGATGCCCCTGGTGCCACCGGTGACCAGGGCAACCCGTCCTGTCACGATCGTGCTCCTCCTTGCTGGCGTTACGTCGAGTCGCGCCTCTCATAAGTCTATTTTGTGCATCGCACAATAATTATTATGCAACTGCGAACAACCAGTCCGCGAGCGGCTTCCAGCACTGTCGTTCGCCGTCGCGTCCGGCGACCATACCAACATGTCCAGCGCGCGGGCTGAAGGTGCGCGCACCGGGAATTGCCTCGGCAAGAGCGCGCGCCGATCCTGGCGGCACGACCTTGTCGCGCGACGGGATAAAGGCCAGTGTCGGTAGCGCCACGGCGGCCGGATCGACGCCTTCTCCGGCGATCCGCCAAGTGCCGCGCGCCGGCGTGTTGTCGCCGTACCAGCCGAACAAGCATTCGATTGCCACCGGACCGGCGAGCGGAACCCCGTCGTTGAGCCAATCCTCGACCTGGACGAACGCCAAGGCGTCGTCGCCGGCGGGATCGAGCGCCGCGAACGCGGCATATTTTTCGCTGACGCTGGTCGGCTGAGTGACCGCGAAACAGGCCTGCAAGAGATCGACCGGCAGCACGCCCTCGCGCTCGACCACGTCGCCAAAGGCCGGCTCGAGCGCCGCCAGCACCCGGCTCCAACCGGGATCCTCGGCGTGAAAATCCCATGGCGTGGCGAGCATGGTGAGACTGGTGCAGCGATCGCGTCGTGCCAGCGCCACCGGTAGCGCCAGCAGCCCGCCCATGCAGTAGCCGATAAGATCGAGGCGAGTCCCGGCGAGCCGTGCCGCCGCGTCGAAAGCCGGCATCAGCCGGTGCGTGACATAGCCGGTAAGATCGAAGCCCCGCTCTTCCTCGCCGGGCGCGCCCCAGTCGACGACCAGCGGGCGAATGCCGCGCGCCGCGAGATACGCGGTGAGGCTGCGGCCGGGCGCGAGATCGAGAATGTAGGCGCGGTTGACCAGCGAGGGGACAAGGAGGGCGGTGCGTGCGGCTGGGGGCGCGCCGGCGGGAGCGAAGTCGAGCAGACGGGTGGTCCCGGCTTGCCACAGGACCGGGCGCTCGGGTATGGCGCGGCGGTAGGGATGGGCCCAATAGGCCTCGATGCCGCGAGTGAGTGTAGCGAAGCGGTCGCGCACCATGGCCACGCCACCGTGACCGCCGAGCCACATCGAGCTCGCGAGCCCGAGATGAACACCGAGCGGTCGCGGACCGACACGCGGCGCGTTCACGTTGCATTGCAACATACTCGCGCTCATCGATTACTTCGGGGCTGGATGGCCAATGATCGAACCCTTTCGCGGCGGGTGGGCTCTGCTCGGTTTTCTCGACACGCCGTATCCAAGGCCCGACCTTATACGGTTCGCGTCGCCCCGTCGCCACCCGCGCTGCCCTGCAACATGAAATCGCCGCGGCTTTTCGCACCGCAACGAATGGGATATAGTCGGCGGGCGCGACACCCGGCGGCGCTGGCATCCACGCTTGGGCCGGCGGGCACATTCATTAACCGACGACGAGGCGGCGATGGCGAAGAAAAAAACCCAAGACGGCGCTCCGATCGTGATCAAGAAATACGCCAACCGCCGGCTCTACAACACCAACACCTCAAGCTACGTCACGCTCGACGATCTTTGCGATATGGTCAAGGCGGACGTGGATTTCGTCGTCTATGACGCGAAATCGGGCGACGACATCACCCGCTCGGTACTGACCCAGATTATTTTCGAACAGGAAGCCAAGGGCGAAAATCTGTTGCCGATCGGCTTTCTTCGCCAGCTCATCGGCTATTACGACGACAATTTGAAAGCGCTGGTGCCGTCCTATCTCGAAGTGGCGATGGAAAATTTTTCCAACAACCAGGAACAGATCCGGCAGAATCTCGAAGAGACCTTCGGCGGCCTGTTCCCGTTCAATCAGATGCAGGAACTCGGCAAGCAGAACATGGCGATGTTCGAACAGGCGCTGTCGATGTTCACGCCCACCGCCGCCGGTCAGGGCAACGGCCAACCTCCCGAAGCGCCGAGCCCGCCGAGCCCGGCAAGCGCCGAGCCGAAAGCGGAGGCGGACTCGGAGAGCAGCCGGGAAATGCACGACCTGCACGAGCAACTCGACCGCATGCAAAAACAACTCGACGCCCTGGCGGAGAAAAATTAGCCGCGCTGATTTAAAGCGCGTTCAAGCGCCACGCGGGCTGGCCTCGCATAAGCTCGGGCGCGCGGTCGCGCTTGCCGGCCCGCGCGGCGCGCAGGCCGGTTGTTTAAAGGGCGTTCAGGCGCCACGCAGGCTGCCTCGCATAAACTCGGGCGCGCGGTCGCGCTTGCCGGCCTGCACGGTGTGCAGGCCGGTTGTTTAAAGGGCGTTCAGGCGCCACGCAGGCTGCCTCGCATTGGCTCGGGCGCGCGGTCGCGCTTGCCGGCCTGCACGGTGTGCAGTCCGGTTGATTTAAAGCGCGTTCAAGCGCCACGCAGGCTTTCCTCGCATAACCTCGGGCGCGCGGTCGCGCTTGCCAGACCGCACGTGCCGTGCAGCCTGGAGGATTGATCGGGGGTTAGTTGCGGATGGCGAGGCCGGGATTGAGGAGCTGATCGAGGTAGCGGCCCTGGAACAGTTTGAGCCCATGGGTGCGGCCGAAGTCGATGGCGCTGGCGTCGTCGCAATGGGCGATGATCAGGCGTTCCGGCCCCGCTTGCATCACCGCCTCGGTGAAGCCGCGGACACCGCCATTGGCGGCGGCGGGCATGGTATTCGCCCAAAACAGCTTGATAAGATCGACGCCGAGCAGTTCCCGATCGAGCAGCACCAGCGACTCCGGCCGCAAGCCGTCGAGACAGAGGCGGTAGCCTTTGCTGCGCAAGAAATCGCGGCCGAATTGAAACGCCTTGATGTCGGCGAACACATCGACGGGCTGGATTTCGATGACGATCTGACGCTGCTGGCCGTCGCGAAGCGCGTTATCGAACTTGACGAAACTCTGCGACAACAAGGTGTCGATATTCATGTTGAGGCTGATCGGCCCGGGCATCATTTTTCCCGGATTGCGGGTCAACAAAGCCAGGACCCGAAGGTCCAGCGATTGCGTCAGGTGTTGAAAAAGCCAGCGATTGCCGACCAGATTAACGTTCGGCATGAGCGGCTTCTGGAGATCGGCGATATGGACATAGATTTCGTCGAACACCGGTTGCGGCGGCCGGTCATGAAGGACGGCGCATACCGGCTGACGACGCACATAAGCGCTGAGATCGATGCCCGTAAGGGCCTGCTGCAGCTTAAACAGGCGATCGGGGTCGAGCGGCTCGATTTCGACGAAATCTCCGCCCTTGGTGGTTTGTGCGTTCTGCGCACGCGCTTTCTCGACCACCAGTTTGCGGATCGCGGTCTGCAACCGGTTGTTGCCGATCGACAAGTCGTACCAAGTCGAAAACGCCTCGGGACGCTTGCTCAACGGGTCGTCGCGGAACAGCGCCCGGGTGCTGTCGATGGCGTCATTGACCACCGTGACCAACGGTCCCCTCACCAGGAGGACGATGTCATAGTTGAACAAGACGAAGGTGCGGCCGTCGTGCGAGCGCACCAGATCCTGAAGCCCAGCGAGCGCGATCCGCACGGTGCTTTCGCGCCGATGGCTGGGACTCAGCTTGGAAAAGTGAAAATGAACCGCCTGCCAACCGAGCGGATTGGCTTCCAAGACTTTGCAGGAACGAGACGAGCTGCTCCTCGGCGAAGCCGGTAAGTTCCGGTGTCTGATTGACCAGATCAAGCGCCACGTCAGGCGACCTCGTCCAAGGTTTCGCCAATGGTGTCGCAGATCTGGTCGATCTGGGCGCGCTCGACGATCAGCGGCGGCGACAGCGCGATGATGTCGCCGGTGGTGCGGGTCAGCAGGCCTTTCTCGAAGCACGTGGTGAAGGCGTCGTAGGCGCGCGCGCCGGGCTTGCCGGGGCGCGATTCGAGCTCGATCCCGGCGACCAGGCCGAGGCTGCGGATGTCGGTGACATGGGCGCGATCGCGCAAACCGTGCACCGCCTCTTCCCAGTACGGCGCGAGCGCCGCCGCGCGGGCGAACAGCTCGTCGTTCTTATAGATCCCCAGCGTCGCGATGCCGGCAGCGCAGGCCAGCGGGTGGCCCGAATAGGTATAGCCGTGGAACAGCTCGATCATCGCCTCCGGGCCGGTCATCAGCGCGTCGTAGATACCTTTCCGCGCCACCACCGCGCCCATCGGCACCGCGGCGTTGGTCAGCCCCTTGGCGAGGGTGACAAGATCCGGGATGACGGCGAACTTCTCACACGCGAAGCCCGCGCCGAGGCGGCCGAAGCCGGTGATCACCTCGTCGAAGATCAGCAGAATGCCGTGGCGGTCGCAGATATCGCGCAGCCGCTGGAGATAGCCGACGGGCGGGATCAGCACCCCGGTCGAGCCCGCCATCGGCTCGACGATCACCGCGGCGATGGTCGCCGCGCCGTGCAGCTGGACCAGCGATTCCAGGGGATCGGCCAAATGCGCGCCCCATGCCGGTTCGCCGCGGCAGAACCGATTGTGTTCCGGCGCGTGGGTGTGCGGCAGGTGATCGGTCTCGCTCAACTGATTGCGGAACTGTTTGCGGTTGGCACCGATACCGCCGACCGAGATGCCACCGAAGCCGACCCCGTGATAGCCGCGTTCGCGGCCGATCAGCCGGGTCCGCGTCGGCGCGCCGTTGGCCTGGTGATAGGCGAGCGCGATCTTCAGCGCGGTGTCGACCGCCTCCGAGCCCGAATTGGTGAAAAACGCGTGCTCCAAGTCGCCCGGCAGCATGTCGACCAGACGCTGCGCGAGCTCGAACTGCGCCGGATGCGCCATCTGGAAGCCCGGCGCGTAATCCATCCGCTCGGATTGGCGTTGCACCGCCTCGATGATCTCGCGCCGGCCGTGGCCGGCGTTGACGCACCACAGCCCGGCGGTGCCGTCGAGGATATGCCGGCCGTCGACGCTCTGGTAATGCATCCCTTCCGCCGACACCAGCAGCCGCGGCGCCGCCTTGAACTGCCGGTTCGCGGTGAACGGCAGCCACAAGGCGTCGAGATTGTTCGGCGTCCGGGTCGCGTAATCGTCCGAATGGTCGTCCACGCGCGGGTTCATCGGCTGGCTCCAAGGGTTCG
>JAKZSU010000028.1:0-5741 GCA_047517485.1 Alphaproteobacteria bacterium | reverse complement strand
GCCGCGCAGTCCGGTTGTTTATAAGGGCGTTCAAGGGCCACGCAGGCTTCCTCGCATAAGCTCGGGCGCGCGGTCGCGCTTGCCGGCCTACGCGAGCCGCGCAGTCCGGTTGTTTATAAGGGCGTTCAGGCGCCACGCAGGCTGGCCTCGCATAAGCTCGGGCGCGCGGTCGCGCTTGCCGTTCGCTTTGCTCACGGACGCTGGTGCGCATTGAAGAACATTCGGACGCGACGCTATGGGCCGCATAAGTTGCTCTTTCCTGGAATCCGGAAATTGTAGCGCCCACGACACACGTGTGGAGTTGAAAGGGACGACCTTATGATTACCGTGCATCATCTCAATACCTCTTGCTCGCAGCGCATTCTGTGGCTGTTGGAGGAGCTTGGGGTGGACTATGAAATGGTTCGCTACAAGCGCGACGCGCAGACGCGCCTGGCGCCGCCCGAGCTCACCGACATTCATCCGCTGGGGAAATCGCCGGTGGTTACCGACGGCGACGTCAAGATCCATGAATCGGGGGCGATTACCGCCTATTTGGTGCGCAAATACGGCGATGGCACGCTGGCCCCGGCGCCGGACTCGGCGGATTTCGTGACGTATCTCGAATGGCTGCATTATTCCGAGGGCTCGGCGATGCTGCCGCTGATGCTGCATCTCTATTGCAGCCGGTTGGGCGATGTGGCGGCACCTTTGCGGCCGCGGATCGATAGCGAGACAGCGAACCATTTCTCATTCATGAACGGCGCGATGACCGGGCGCGACCATTTTGTTGGCGACAGCTTGACCGGCGCCGATATCATGATGTCGTTCCCGCTGGAGATCGCCGAAGCGCGCGGCGTGCTGGACGATTACCCGGCCTTGCGGGCGTGGGCCGATCGGGTGCATGCACGACCGGCCTATATCGCGGCGTTGGAGAAAAGCGACGACTATGGGATCGGAATGTTCGGCGGCCGCTGAGACGGGACTTCGCCTCGAGATCGCCGGCGAAGAGACGCGGCTGACCGAGCACGCCGCGATCAATGCTCGGCTCAAGGACGTGGGCGCCAAGGTTTGGCCGCTCTCGCTCGCCAATATGCCGGACGATGCGCGAAGTTTGCTCGACCGCGCAAACTTGAGCGAGTCCGAGCAGGCAAAGTTGGTCGATCAATTCCTGCTGCCGCGCGCGCGGCTGCTGGAAATAATCGCCGCGGCGGGACGCGCGCCCCACGTGGCGGACGGCGGCGCGATGCGGACCCAAGTCTCGGGGCACGAATATGGTTACCCCCGGCTCTATCTGGTCGAGGATGGAGTCGATTATTCGCGTTTCGACCGCTTCCACGTGAACCGCGCCGACGACGGCACCGGCGCCGACGAAATCATGCAGATCCTGTCGGGCGGCACCATCGTCCTGCACCAACAAATGCCGGATGGCGAGGTGTCGACGTTACACCTCGATTGCCCATCGGCGACCGCCGGCTGGCTGCTGACCTACGACGGCGGCCGCCCGCATATCGGCAGCCTGAGCGGCGCCGATGCCGGCACCAAAGTTCTGATGCAGATCATCGGGCCGCCGGTTTGGGCCATCCGCTACACGGACGACAGTTGACGGGTCTTACACCAAACCGCGATGAGCAAGACTCATCGCGGTTTGTAGGGCGTTCAAGCGCCACGCAGGCTGCCTCGCATGAGCTCGGGCGCGCGGTCGCGCTTGCCGGACTGCGCGCCGCACAGTCCGGTTGTTTTAAAGCGCGTTCAAGCGCCACGCAGGCTGGCCTCGCATGAGCTCGGGCGCTCGGGCGCGCGGTCGCGCTTGCCGGACTGCGCACCGCACAGTCCGGTTGTTTTAAAGCGCGTTCAAGCGCCACGCAGGCTGCCTCGCATGAGCTCGGGCGCGCGGTCGCGCTTGCCGGCCTGCGCAGTGCGCAGCCCGGTTGTTTTAAAGCGCGTTCAAGCGCCACGCGGGCTGGCCTCGCGTAAGCTCGGGCGCGCGGTCGCGCTTGCCAAGCTGCAATGAGTTTCACTCAATTGAGCTTGGTCTTAATTCTCCGCGCGGAATGAAGTTGGTTTTCTGATGCATGTGGAGGAAGATGATGCAGTCTTCCGGCCCGAGGCACGAGTCGCCGTGCCACTCGGGGCCGGGCTGGTTGACGTAGGAGCCGGGGGGAAGCTCCGCCACCTCGCCGGTTTCCTCGAACGAATGACGCCACGTCCCGGTCAGATTGATGCCATGATAATCGGCGTTGTGGGCGTGGATCGGCGCCGAGAATCCGGCGGGCAGTTTGATCAGCCGGCCGCTTTCGCCGTTATGCGGATCGCCCCACAGGACGATGACGCTCACCGGCGAGCCCGGCGCGATTTCCTGCCAGTCGGCTTCGCTGTAGGGGGTCATGGTGCCGTGATTGGCGTGACCGGCGGCATAGGCCAATCCGGCGGTGGCCAGCAGCACAACGCCGAACAGGACCGAAATTTTACGTTTCATATTCTTGCTCCCAAGAGACACTCGCAACGCCACACGGTTAGAGGGTAGTCCCGAACACAACGTCGGAGCAAGGCGGCTATTCGCGACGCCCGCGCTGGTCCTCCCACCAGCGGCGCCAGGCGGCGATGTCGTGGCCGAAGCGGTGGCCGGTGAGCGCGGTCAGCGCGGCGATCATGTCGCCGGTGAGCCAGTCGGGATCGCCGCGCCTATCGAGGCGGGCGATCAGGGCGGCGAGGGTGGCGTCGTCGTCCTGGCCGAGTTGCGCGGCGGCCCAGGCGGCGGCGGGCGCGGGTTCGAAATATTTCTCCGCATCATTGGGCACGGCGCGCCACGGGCTGGCGATCAGCGCCGTCGGGATGCGCCCGTGACCGGTGAGCGCGATGGCGCGCAGCAGGCCCCATTGCGCCATCTCGGTGGCGGTGACGACGAACGCGGTGGAGAACAATTGCAGGTTTATGTCTGGGAATGGGCCGGCGAGTCGTTCCGACAGGGCGGCGCCGAGCGCCGGCGAGCGAGTTCCGAGGAAGGGTTTCAAAGCGGCGCGCAACCCGGCACCGTAGTCTTCATAGCTTGCGGGATCGGCGAGCGCGCGATCGAGTTCGGCGAGCGAGAACTCGGCGTCGGACGACGTGATCACCGGCGGCAGAGCCATCGCCGGCGGCAAATTGACCGCGGCCGCCGGAGCGGCTGGACCCCAGAGCGAGCCGCGGCCGTGCGGGCCGCGGGCGCCGACGTAGACTTGGCCGGCGTGGAGGGCGACGGCGGTGGGGCTGGCGTCGGCGAAGTTGTGTGCGACGTGCCAGGTCTCGCCGTTGGTGGTGCGCCAAAGGCGGCCCTCGCCGTTGGTACCGACACTGACCGCCCATAATGCATCCGCGCCAGCGGCTAGGCCGCGGACCGCGTGACCGTCGAGGGCGTGGACGCGTTCGGCGACGGTGCCATCGGTGCGCCACAAGGCGCTGCCGTTGGCGGTGACGTTGGTGCCGTAGAGCCAGGCGCCGTGCGCCGCCAGTTGATCGACGCGGCGTCCCTCGGGCCAGGCCTCGGCGGGCACCAGAGTATCGCCTTCGAGGCGGAGCAGGCGAGGGCCGGTGACGCGGCGGTCGGTGAGGCCGGCGTAGAGCGTGCCGTGCGCGGCCTCGAGCGCGGTGATGCGGCTCACCCGGGACTCGGGTGTCGGATGGTCGTAGAGGATGCGCCAGGTCGCGCCGCCGTCGTCGGAAACCTGGAGGCCGGCACGCCAGGCGGAGGTTGCGGCGTAGAGTTTCCCGCCCAGGGTTGCCATGGCATGGACGTGGAATGCCAGGCCGTCCGACAGCGCGTGCCAGCGCCAGGCGGTGCCGTCGGTGACCACATATTCGCCGCGCAAGGCGGAAAATCGCGGGTCTTCAAAGGGCCAGTAGAGGCGGCCGTCGAACACCACCGGATCGCCGGCGCCTTGGCTGAACAATGCCGCCTCGTAGCGCATCTCCCCCTGCCCCGGATCGAAGCTGTAGATATCGGCGGCGTTGTGATTGACGTGGGGGTCGCTGTTGACCAGCCACAGCCGGCCGTTAAAGGAGATCAGGCCGGAGACCGCCGGCCACGGGCCCGGCTGGGCGAGTAATTGTAGCGGTTCCGCGGTGGCGTTGGAGCCAAGGCAGACTATGAAACCAAGGTAGCAAAGGAATCTATTCAAAAGGATCCTCGCGGGGGTTGGAGCGCGATCCTATCACCGCCACGGTCGCGCGCGATTACAACTTTGAGGTTGTTGGCTCGATACGAAGGAGTCACAGTGGCCATGGAGGGGCCCATATCGGATAAGAAAACGGTGCCAAGAGCTTCGCGAAAACGAGAGGCCGAGAGGTACACCCCCCATCACCGGTGAAAGTGTTGGATCGTGTAAGCGACCCTGGCCAAGGGCCAGGGGAAATTGGGAGGGTAATTCGATGAACCGGTAAAGAATCCGTCTCTCCCCAATCTCCCCAATCCCATCGGATCGATGAAGTTCATCGGGTCGTTGGCGACGTAGGCGTAGAGGTTGAGGCCGTCGGCGAAGCCGGCGGGGTCGGGCTGGAGGAAGCGGCCGAGCGCAACGCTGTAGACCCGCGCGCGATAATGATAGAAGCCGGTCTCGTCGTCGAGCCGGCGGCCGGTGAAGCGGTAGGGATTGCCGGCGCCGCTGACCTCGTCGCTTGCGCCGAATGGGCCGTAGGCGTAGCTCTCGACGATCGCGCCGGTGAATTCGTCGGTGAGCGCGATCACCGAGCCGCGGGCGTCGAAATGGATATGCCGCGGACGGTCGAGAGTCGCCTGAACTTTTGGGAAGCGTCCCCCTCATCCCGACCTTCTCCCGCGAGGGGAGAAGGGGAAGAAGTGCGATCTCGATGGTTGCCATGCACGGCGACGGCTTTCTGCCGTTGCTTATGAAAAATCGTAGAGCATCGCCGGATTATCGACGAGGATGCGGTGCAGCGTGTCGTCGTCGGGCACCCAGTCGCCCAGCGCGTCTAACAAGTCGCCGTCGTTGGGCATGGGGCTGCCGGCGAGATCGGGGTGCGGCCAGTCGGTGGCCCAGACCAGTCGTTCCGGCGCGGCTTTGATCAGCGCCTCGGCGAAGGGGCGCGCGGCTTGCCAGGGCGGGCCGTCGAGGTCGGTGCGGTAGGCGCCGGATAGTTTGACCCAGCAGCGGCCGGTCTCCATGAGCCCGAGTAGAGCGCGAAAACCTGGCTGGTCGATGCCCGCGGCGGCGTCCATCCGGCCCATGTGATCGATCACCACGTCGACCGGCAGGGCGCGCAGGCGTTGGTCGAGATCGGCCAGGTCGGGGCCGTGAATCATCACCTGGACGTGCCAGCCGTACTCGGCGACGCGCGCCGCCATGGACTCGAGCGCGGTCGCCGCGACCCCGCCGACGTTGACCAGATTGAACCGGGATAATCCGGTTTGCGCCAAGCTGTGGGCCATTGTCTTGAGGCATGCCTGCCATAGTCGTACCATTCGATCACCGAGAGGGAGATCGAAGGCATGGCCGAGGCCGCGCGCGCATTGTTGGCTATCCTGGCGGCGGACGTTGCCGGTTACTCGCGCCTAATGGGCGACGATGAACGGGCCACAATGGACATGCTTAATCGCGGATCGCCCACGCCGGGACCGAAGCCACCGTGGTCACGTGGTCACGTGGTCGCGTGGTCGCGTATGGTCGGGGTCGCCGAAGCGGCGGCCGAACGCCTGGCCGAGCAGGGCCTCGGGCTCGAGGTGATCGACCTGCGCAGCTTGTGGCCGTGGGATCAGGAAATGGTGT
>JAKZSU010000027.1:0-15904 GCA_047517485.1 Alphaproteobacteria bacterium | reverse complement strand
CTTCGACGCGACCGACCGGCGCCCTGTGGACAAGTGGACAGCCGCTCCGCGCCCGACCACTTCCCCACAGGGCCAGCAACCGCAACAGAAGCGGTCAACTCATATGGTACATAAACCGGTCAACTCAGAATGTTCTCGACAATCATACGGACATGCCCGGGCCACTAATCGTGATGATGGGGCGTCGGCGGCGATCGAGGAAAACCCTGGGGCGCGAATTTATCAACCGATTCAATCAACGCGCGTCAGTTTGGCGTCATTGGAGCACCGCATGTTCAGATTGGCGAACTGATTGCCGAATGCTAAAAGGCAACCGCCGTCGGCGGGCGCCGTGCCGCCCAAAGACGATCGAGAAAGAGAAAAACCGAGGAGCGCCGCCGCCATGACCATTTATGCCCGCGAATTCGCGATTTTGATGACCATTGTCGGCCTCGGCCTGTGCCTTGGTGCGCGGCCGAGTTTTAGCGCCGCTGGGGCGCCGCCGAGTGGTCCGATAGAAGCCGCGCATACCGGCGCCGAGCTCAGGTTCGCTTGTGGCCAGGAAGTCGACGGTTACAAGGACGTCGTCGGCGAACTCATGCTCAAGTCGATGCTGATCGTGCAGTGCCGCGCGGTGCTCGGCGCGGTCGCCGAAATGGTCAAGGCGGGCCAAATCGCCCTCGACGACAAGCCGAAGTGGCAATGCGTCGAAATTCCCGAGGATCTCGGCGAACTGTCGGCGACCTTCGTCACCTGGGTCGGGCGCCGTCCGACCTTGCTGCGCAAACCCGCGGCGGTCGCGCTGGTCGAGGCGATCGAACTCAGCGCGCCGTGTAAATAGCAATACGCTAAATCTGGATGCTGTAGCCGCCGTCGACCGGGATCGCGGCGCCGGTGACGAAATCCGACGCGGGGCTGGCGAGAAACACGCCGATGCCGGCCATGTCGTCCGGGGTGCCCCAGCGCGCGGCTGGCGTGCGCGCGATGACACGGTCGTGCAAGCCGTCGATTTCGCGCCGTCCGCGCCGCGTCAAATCAGTGTCGATCCACCCCGGCAGGACCGCGTTGACTTGGATATTATCCTTCGCCCAGGCGCTCGCCAAGCCCTTGGTCATCTGCACGATGCCGCCCTTGCTGGCGGCGTAGGCGACGGCGAACGAGGCGCCGAAGATCGACAACATCGAGCCGATGTTGATGATTTTCCCGCCGCCGGCCTCGACCATCGCCGGATACGCTGCCTGGCTGCCTATGAAGGCGCCGGTGAGATTGATGTCGATGACCGATTGCCATTCCGCCGCCGAGGTGTCCTCGGGCTGTTTGCGGATATTGATGCCGGCATTGTTCACCAGAATATCGAGGCGGCCGAACCGATCCTTTGCCGCCGCGACCATCGCCGCGCAATCGGCCTCGCTGGTGACGTCGGCGACGACGGCGTGCGCCTTGCCTCCCGCCGCTTCGATTTCGCCGACCGCCGAGCGGTTTTTCTCGCCGTCGCGCCCGGCTACCACGATCGCCGCGCCGGCTTCCGCCATGCCCAGCGCCATGCCGAGCCCGATACCGCCATTGCCGCCGGTGACCACCGCCACCCGTCCGCTCAAATCGAAAGCGCTCATGCCGGGCGATCTCCGGCGAGAATGATGCGATGCAGCAGGCGTCGATGGCCGTGATAGTCGTTGATCGGATTATGCTGCGCCGCGCGGTTGTCCCAAAACGCCAGCGAGCCGACGCGCCAGCGGAAGCGGCAGGTAAACTCGGGCTTGACCTGATGCGCGAACAGATACGCCAGCAGGGGCGCGCTTTCCTCCTCGGTCATCCCGTCGAACCGCGTGGTATGCGCGCCATTGACGTAAAGCGCCTTGCGGCCGGTTTCGGGGTGGGTACGGACCACCGGATGGACCGCCTCGTGAGTATCCTCGTCGCTAATGCTGCCGCTTTCGCGAATGCGATCCGCGCGGGTCGCCATCGCCGCCGCCTTGCCCGCGACATTGACCGCCGAGAGACCATCGAGCACCCGCTTCAGGCCATCCGACAGGGTCTCGTAGGCGAGCACCATGTTGGCGAACAAGGTGTCGCCGCCATAGGGCGGCAGTTCCTTGGCGTGCAGCATGGTCGCCATCGGCGGCGCCTGCAGATAGGTGGTATCGGAATGCCACAGGCCGCCGAAATTGATCGTCTCGTTTTCGCGCTTGAGGATCGGCACCACCAGCGGGCAGTCGTCGAGACCCTTGACGAAGGGATATTCTTCCGCCGTGCCGAAGCGCTCGGCGAAGGCCAATTGCTGCGCCGGCGCCAGGGTCTGGTCATGAATGAAGATCACCAGATGATCGAGCAAGGCTTGGCGAATGTCGGCGACGATCCGGTCATCGAGGGGGCGGGAAATATCGACCCCGGATATTTCCGCGCCGAGAGCGCCGCTGATCGGTTCAACGGTGATCGAGGGCTGGCTCATGCGACGTTCGCTCCGGTGGCGGCGGCGAGGGTGGGGCCGATCTCGCGATTGACCACCAGGTCGGCCCACGCGTCGAGCTCGGTCGCCTCGCGATTGAGGATTACCAGCTGGGCGCCGTTCTGTTTGGCCATCACCGGAAATCCCGCCGCCGGATAAACCACCAGCGACGAGCCGATGGCGAGGAACAAATCGCAGTTCAGCGTGTGTGCCTCGGCCGCTCGCATCGCGTCCTCCGGCATTTGCTGACCGAACGAGATCGTCGCCGGTTTCACCATGCCGCCGCACGACTGGCAAATCGGGATCGTTTCGTGGTCGAGGAACGCTTCGCGGATCGGCTCGAGCTCGTAGCGCTCGGCGCAGTCGAGGCAGGTGGCATAAGTGCTGTTGCCGTGCAGTTCGATGATCTTGTCGTCGGGAATCCCGGACTCCTGGTGCAGGCCATCGATATTCTGGGTGATCACCGCGCACACCGTGCCGCGGGCAACCAGGGAGGCGACCGCGCGATGGCCGCGATTAGGCACGGCCTTCTTGATCACCGGATCGACCTTGAACTTGCGCCGCCAATATTCGCGGCGCATTTCGTCAGACGCAACGAAGTCCTGGAATTGGATCGGCTTATACAGGTCCCAGATGCCGCCTGGCGAGCGGAAGTCGGGGATGCCGGATTCGGTGCTGATTCCGGCGCCGGTGAACACCACCGCCTGGCTCGCATCGGCGATCAAATCACGCAAGCTCGCGACGTCGCCTTGATCAGTTGAAAGCGCCATAGTCCCGCCAGATCGTATAGCGCTCGCGGAAGGCGCTGAGCGACGCCCAGACGCGGGCGAAATCTTCATCCTCGGCCGCGGTCTCCGCGGCGACGATCACCCATTGGCGCTCGAACTCGGCGAGCATTTCCGGCGACCAGCGGTGAATCGTCACGCCATGGCCCTCGATCGCCTTGAGCGCGGTGAATTGCGCCGCCTCGCCCGACGCAATGCTGTCGACGATGGAATCGCCGCACAAAGTCTCGATCAAGGCTTTCTGGTGGTCGGCGAGCGCGTTCCAGCGGTCGAGATTGACGATCAGTTCGCCCATGTTGGCGGGCTGGTGCCAGCCCGGGAGATAATAGTGCTTGGCGATCTGATGAAAGCCGAGATCGAGGTCGATCGCCGGCATCGAGAACTCGGTGGCGTCGATGGTGCCGAGTTCGAGCGCGGTGTAGATGTCGCCGCCGGCGAGGATCTGCGTCGAAGCGCCGAATTTTTCCAGCACCCGCGCGCCGAATCCGAGATAGCGAATTTTGAGACCGGCGAACTCCGCGGTCGAGTTGATCGGCTCGCGAAACCAGCCCGAGCCGTCCTGGGGAACGAAAAAACACACCAGCGGATGCACATTGTGCGGGTGATAGAGTTCTTCATAGAGGCGCTGGCCATCGCCGTACCGCATCCAGGCGATGAGTTCGTTGAACAGCGGGCCGAACGGGACCGAGTTGAACACTTGCGCCGCCGGCATCTTGCCCGCCCAATAGCCCGATGCCGACCAGCCGGCGTCGACCGACCCGGCGGAGACCGCGTCGAACACTTCAAACGGCGGCACCAGCGCGCCGGGTTCGAAAAACTTGACTTCGATCTCGCCGTTGGAGATCAGCGCGAGGCGCGATTCGAGCCGCAGGCCGGCTTCGCCGAGCAAGGTCAGGCTGCCGGGGAAGGTGCTCGCCATCTTCCAACGCACCGGCGCGGCTTTGGTCTCGGCGCTTTCCACAACTGTCGTCGACTCGATATCGTCGTTCGGAAGATTGAGCGCGATCAAGGCGCCGATCACCAAGCCAACAACGCCGGTGACTATCGCTGTCCGGTTCATCGCCGTCCTCCCTCACCAATTGGGTCGTCGCTAGAGTGACCGAAGGCACGGCGCGGTCAACCTTTTTACCGGACTTGACCAAGGGGCGTGCGGTTCGGCGATAATCGTGGCCAGGGAGGACGACATGAAAATCACCGACGTCACACTGACGCTATTCGCCTGGGACAATATTCCGGCGACCGGCTATGGCCAGCACACCGGGCAGTTCCAGGGCTCGAGCGAACTCGGCTTGCTGCGGATCGCCACCGACGAGGGGATCGAGGGGCACGCCTTCCTCGGCACCGCGATGAACGGCGCGGCCAATGACGGCCAGGCGCTGATCGCCAAACTCAAACCGCTGGTGATGGGCGAGGACCCGCTCGACCGGGCGCGGCTCTACGACCGTATCGACCACCGCCGGCGCTATGTGCCGCTACGTGGCATCGGCGCTGTCGATGTCGCGCTGTGGGACATCGCCGGCAAGGCGGCGGGCCTGCCGATCCACCAGCTGCTCGGCACCTACCGGCAAAGCGTGCCGGCTTATGCGTCGTCGGCGCTGCTCGCCACCAAGGAGGAATACGCCGCGGAAGCGGTGCGGTTTCGCGACGACGGCTGGGCGGCGTACAAGATCCATCCGCCGGCGGTATGGCAAACCGATATCGAGGTCTGCAAGGCGGTGCGCGCGGCGGTCGGCGACGACTATCGGGTAATGTTGGATTCGACCTGGAGCTACACCTACGAGCACGCGCTCAGGGTCGGCCGGGCGATCGAGGAGCTGGGCTTCTACTGGTACGAGGATCCGCTCGCCGACGACGATATTTACAATTGCGTCAAACTCAGAGAAAAACTCTATATCCCATTGATGGCAACGGAATATTCACCAGGAGGATTTACCGCCTACGCGCCGTGGATACTGAATCGGGCGACCGACTATCTGCGCGGCGACGTGGCGGTCAAGGGCGGTATCACGGCGCTGGTTAAGACCGCGCATCTGGCCGAGGCGTTCGGCATGAACTTCGAGGTCCATCATGGTGGCAACTCGCTCAACAATTGGGCCAACCTGCACGTCATCCTGGCGATCAAGAACACCCAATTTTTTGAAGTGCTGCTACCCCACACGGCGCACAAATACGGCATCGTCGAGGATATCGCGGTCGACAACAACGGCCTCGTTTATGCGCCGGATAAGCCCGGCCTTGGGGCGGAGATCGACTTCGATCTGATCGAAAAGAAGAAAGTCGCGGTGCTCTCTTAGACGCCCATCAGACTATTGTCTGAACGATGCCGCCCTCGACGCGCAGCGCGGCGCCGTTGGTCGCCGATGACGCTGGGCTGCACACGTAGCAGATCATATTCGCGACCTCTTCGGTGGTCGCATAACGTTTGAGCAGCGAAGTCGGCCGGCGATAGCGGAATATGTCGGCCTTGACGTCGTCCAGGGTTCGGCCTTCCGCTTCCGCGCGCTTGATCATTCGGTCTTCATTGGTCTTCACCAATGTCGGCCCGGGCAACACCGCGTTGACGGTGACGTTGGTGCCGGCGGTGGTCTCGGCGAGGCCGCGCGAGATCGCCAGCTGCGAGGCTTTCGAAAATCCGTAATGAATCATCTCGGGTGGAATGTTGACCCCGGATTCGCTGGAAATAAAGATCATCCGGCCCCAATCGCGCTCGATCATGCCCGGAAGATAGTGGCGCGCCATACGCACGCCGCTCATCACGTTGACCTGAAAGAAGTGCTCCCAATCCTCGTCCGGCGTGTCTTCGAACGCTTTCAATTCGTAGATGCCGACATTGTTGACGAGAATATCGACGGCAGGGTGGGCGGCGGCGGCCGCATCGCACCCGGCGGCGGTCCCGAGATCGCCGGCGACGCCATCGAACGAGGCGCCTGGCATCTGCTCTGACGCGCGCGCCACCGCCTCGGCAACAACCGTTGCATCGCGGCCGTGGACGAGGACGTTCGCGCCCATTTCGCCGAGGCCGATGGCGGTAGCGAAACCGATACCGCGAGTCGAGCCGGTAACCAGCGCCGTGTGCCCGGATAGATCGAGATTCATGATAAACTCCTCGGTGGAAAGGTTCTATTTGTTCAATTCGGCCAGAACGCCGCGGATTTGCCGTACCGCGGCATCGATCTTGGCGCGCAAGATACGCTCGCCGCGCGCGGCGCTGGCGCGGGTCGAGTCGCCGGAGGCGCCGGTTTCCTCGAACACGCTCCCGGTATGGTCGGCAAGAAGAGTCTTTCGCACGCCGCTCGGATACGCGGCGATGACTTGGCTGGTATCGAGGATACCGGCGTGGCGACCGATGGTGTCCTCGGTCTCGCCCGCGTCGAGCAACCAGCCGGTCTCGTTGCCGGCTTCATAGTAGTCGCCGACGTGGAGCACCCGGGCGCCCGAGCCGCGCCACGCCGCGTTGAGGCGTTCGGCGATCAGCGCTTGCGCCGCCTGATTGCCGCCGCTGTCGCCGACAAAGCAGATCAGCGTGAAGCCGTGCGCGCGCAGGCTGCGCGCGGTTTCCTCGAGCACCGCTGCGAATAATGGCTCGGGTAGGCTGAGCGTCCCCGCCCACCGCATGTGGCCGCTCGGCGGCTCGACTTCGCCCTCGGGAACGTAGGTCATCACCGGCGCCACCAGCGCGGTGCCGAGAATTTCCCCAATTCGTTGCGCGGTAAAGCGCAGAATAAAGTTGTGCTTGCCTAGCACCATGTGCGGGCCGTTCTGTTCGGTCCCGCCGGTGGGCACCAGGGCGACCGTCTTGCCGGCGGCGATCGCATTGCGCACCTCGGGCCATGTGAGGTCTTCGAGCCACACCGAGTCGCCGGCGCTTGCCGCGTTGGCGAAACTTATTATCGCCGCCGCGAACGCGGTCGCCAATCGCTTCATCGCGCCCCGCCCTTCACCTTTCCCCAAGTGTCGCGCAAGGGCAGGGTGCGGTTGAACACCGGGTGTTCGGGCGTGCTGTCGGGATCGGCGCAGAAATAGCCCAGACGTTCGAATTGCACCGTCGCGCCGATGGGTTGGTCGGCGAGCGCCGCCTCGAGCCGGCAATATTGCAGCACCTCGAGCGAGTCGGGTGCGAGATCGTCGAGCCAGTCGCCGTCGGCGCCGGGGTCGGGGCGGGTGAACAGGTGATCGTAGAGCCGGACTTCGGCGGTCACCGCATGCGCGGCGGATACCCAGTGCAAAGTGCCCTTGACCTTGCGCCCGTCCGGCGCGTTGCCGCCGCGGGTCTCGGGATCGTAGGTGCAGCGCAACTCGATCACCTCACCGTCGGCGTTGTTGATCACCTCGGTGCAGGTGATGAAATAGGCGAACCGCAGCCGCACCTCGCGGCCGGGCGACAGGCGAAAGAACTTGCGCACCGGCTCTTCCATAAAATCGTCGCGCTCGACGTAGAGTTCTCGCGAGAATCGCACCTCGCGGGTGCCGAAGCTGTCGTCGCCGGGATGGTTCTGCGCGGTGAGCAGCTCGCTCTCGCCTTGCGGATAATTCTGGATGATGATCTTGAGCGGGCGCAATACCGCCATGCGGCGCTCGGCGGTCGCATTGAGAAGCTCGCGAACGCAGTGCTCCAGTTGGCCGACCTCGACCACGCCTTCGCGTTTTCCCACCCCGATCCGCCCGGCGAAATCGCGGATCGCGGCGGGCGGAAAACCGCGCCGGCGCAGGCCCGACAAGGTGGGCAGGCGCGGGTCGTCCCAGCCGGCGACGCGACCGTCGTCGACCAGCTCGATCAGGCGGCGCTTCGAGAGCACGGTGTGCGACAGATTGAGCCGCGCGAACTCGTACTGGCGGGGCCGCGAGGGCACCGGAAGCGCCTCGAGCAACCAGTCGTAAAGCGGCCGATGATCCTCGAATTCGAGGGTACAGATCGAATGGGTCACCCCCTCGATGGCGTCGCTTTGGCCGTGCGCGAAATCGTAATTCGGATAAATGCACCAGGCCTCGCCGGTGCGTGGGTGGGGGCTGTGCAAGATGCGGTAGAGCACCGGGTCACGGAGATTGATATTGCCGGAGGCCATGTCGATCTTGGCGCGCAACACCCGGGCGCCGTTGGCGAACTCGCCGGCGCGCATGCGGCGAAACAGGTCGAGATTTTCGTCTTTCGCGCGGTCGCGGAACGGGCTGTCGGTGCCGGGCTCGGTGAGGGTCCCGCGCCGTTCGCGGATCTCGTCGGCGCTCTGGTCGTCGACATAGGCCTTGCCGGCGCCAATCAGATGTTCGGCCCAGGCGAACAGCTGGTCGAAATTATCCGATGCGAAGTACTTGTGCTCGCCCCAGTCGAAGCCGAGCCAACGCACATCGGCCTCGATGGCGTCGATATATTCCTGTTCTTCCTTGACCGGATTGGTGTCGTCGAAACGCAGATGACAGCGGCCGCCGAACTCTTGCGCCAGGCCGAAGTTGAGGCAAATCGACTTGGCATGACCGATATGCAGGTAGCCGTTGGGCTCGGGCGGAAACCGGGTGACCACGGTCTCGGCGCGCCCGGCCTCGAGATCGGCGCGCACGATATCGCGGATGAAATCGGATTTGGCGCTGTCGGTCGAGGCGTCGGGTTCGGTCATGGTGCGGTGCTCCGGGGTGTCGTTCAGCCTTGTCTGCCAGAAAATCGCTCGCGCGCCAAGCATCGGTCGCTAAAGTGTTGGGCGGAGGTGTTGGCATGGGATTTCGATTGTTGTTGATCGATCCGCTTGACGCGGACAGGGCCGGAGGCCGGGTCGGCGAATGGCCGGTGATGATCGGCGACGCGATACCCGACATGAAAATTCACCTTGTGCAAAGCGCCAAGGAGGCCGAGGCGGTAATCGGCGAGGTCGACGCGGCATTCGGCTGGATCGGGCCCGAGCTATTGGCCGAGGCGGCCGCGCTCAAGTGGATCCAGTCGCCCCAGGCGGGACCGGACCCGAGCTTTTATCACCCGGCGTTGGTCGAGAGCGATGTCGTGGTGACCAACATGGCGGGGATATTCAGCGATCACATCGCGGCGCATGTCATGGCTCATGTGCTGGGGTTCTCGCGCGGTTTGCCGATCTATGCCGGGTGGCAAACGGCACGAGAGTGGCGGCGCGACGCGGCGACGGTGCATCTGCCCGAATCCCGCGCCCTGATCGTCGGTGTTGGCGCGATCGGCGCGGAGGCCGCGCGCCTCTGTGCGGCGTTCGGAATCACGGTCACCGGCATCGATCCGCGGGTGACCGATCCGCCGGCGGGAGTCGAGACGGTGCTGCCGCCCGACGCGCTCGACGAGGCGCTTGGCGCCGCCGATTTCGTCATCCTCACCGCGCCCGAGACCCCGGCGACACAACGGCTGTTCGATATGGCGAAGTTCGCGCGCACGAAAGGCACCGCGTTTTTCATCAATATCGGCCGCGGTGCGACGGTGGTGCTCGACGATCTCGACACCGCGTTACGCGCGGGCACGATCGCCGGTGCCGCGCTCGATGTCTTCGAGATCGAACCGTTGCCGCAAGACCATCCGCTGTGGGACGCGCCGGGCATGGTGATTACGCCGCACGTCGCGACCGCCGGGCCGTACCTCGACGACCGGCGGACCGCGCTGTTCCTCGACAACTGCCGCCGCTTCGACGCGGGACTAGAGCTGCGCAATGTCGTCGACAAGGCGAACTGGTTCTAGAACGCGCGAATCCGCTCGAGGATCGGCAGAATATAGCCACGAAACCGTTCCGGGTTCTCCGCCATCGGGAAGTGGCCGAGCTGCTCCATGATCACCGCTTCCGCGCCCGGGATCGCTGCGGCGGTGCGCAGGGTATCGCCAGGCTCGCAGGAGAAATCATATTCGCCGGTGAGCAAAAAACCGGACACCGGTCGGTGTCGATGTCTTCGACCCGACCGCGATAATCCGAATCCTCGCGGTAGAAATGCAGATCGCCCTTGAACACGCCGGGCCCCGATTGCAGGTAGCCCCACAGGGTCTCCCAACGCGCCTCGCTGGGGCTGTGCGGCGCGATCAAACCGGAGATCAGCGCCGCGCAAACCTCGCCGCCGTGGACGTCGGGGCGGTGCAGCCATTCGGTGTCATACCAAGGGGTTTGTTGGTCGGCGGCCTCAAGGCCGATGACGGCGCGGAACTCGTCGGCATGAGCGCGCGCCAAGTGGAGCGCGATGCGGCCGCCCATCGAGCACCCCATCACTACCGGCCGATCGAGTGTGAGCGCGGCCGAGAAGGCCCGAATGGTTGCGGCATAGAGCTGGGTGGTTAATTGATAGTCCTCGTCCTGGTAGCCCGCCGGGGGCAGCGATTTGCCGTGCCACGGCATGTCGAAGGCGATCACCCGATAGTGGTCGGTCACCTCGGCATCGAGCATGAGGTGGCGAAATTGGCGGCCGTCGGCGCCGGCGGTATGCAGGCAGAGCAGCGGGATCCCGGCGCCGGCCTCTTCGAAATAAAGCCGTTGCGCGCGGCCGGAGATTTCCAGATTCACATAACGTCCGACGATCGGCTCGATGTCCGCCGTCATCGCGAGGTCGCGCGCGGGGCCGCCAGGACGTCCTTGATGTAGCGCAGGTTCGCCATCATCGGCTGAAGGTCGCCTTCGACGCTGGCGACGCCCGCCTTACACATGGCGAAAATGTCATGAAAGCCGGGTCGCGGTTCCGGCTTCATGAATTCACGCCACCCGTCGGCGCTGGCGCGGATCGCGAAACGCCACGACCGCAACAAGGCGTCGCCCCGGCGGACCTCATCGATCCGGCCTGAGCGTACCGAGATCCAGTAGGGCTCCTCGCCGTCGACGATCAGAAAATCGACATCCAGATGCCGACCGCGCCGAACCAACGCGGCGTCGCCGTTCACCAAGTCGGCGAGCCCGTCGAACATTTAAGCGGACGCGGCCTGGTCGACGAGCCAGGGATTGTCGCCGCCGGCACCGGCGATGGTGGTGCGATGCATGATCCGCTTGTAGCGCGATTCATCCCACGCGCGCCCGCGGTGGAGGACCGCGCGATTGTCCCACATCACCAAATCACCGACTTGCCAGCTGTGACTGTGGGTGAACTGGGCCTGCGTCGCGTGTTCGAGCAATTCGGCGAGCAGCGCGCGCCCGTCTTCGACCGACCGGCCGAGAATATGCGAGGCGTGACGGCCGATATAGAGCGCCTTGCGCCCGCTTGCGGGATGGACGCGCACCATCGGATGGCGCACCGGCGGCAGCGCGTCCTGCTCTGCTTCGCTCATTGCGTCGAGACTGATTTTGCCTTGGCTGTACTGGTAACTGTGCTCGGCCTCGAGATCGGCTAGCTCGGCCTTGAGGGTGACGGACAGCGCGTCGTAAGCCGCGCGCATGTCGGCATATTCGGTCTCGCCGCCTTCGGGCGGCACTTGGCGCGCCGACAAGGCCGAGGCCATCGCTGGCACCACCTTGAACGAACTGTCGGTGTGCCAATAGCGATTGCCCGAGAGAAACAGCGCGCGCGCATCGCCGGTGTCCAGCAAGTCGCCGTCCTCGTCGATATTGGAGAGGCTGATGACGCTTTCGCTCCCCCCCAGCGCGCCGGTGATTGTGCGCTCGAGCGGTCCAAACCGTTCGCTGAACGCGGCTTGCCGGTCGTCATCGAGTGCCTGTCCGGGAAATTCCAACACCGCAAAGCGATTGAACGCATCCTCGATGGCGGTGAAATCGTCGTCATTCAGCGGCTCCGCCAAGTCGACGTCAGCGACTATCGCAACAAAGTCCGACGTAACAGGCGTTATGGAAACCGTCATCAAGTCGTCTCCTGATCAGACAATGGTCATGCCGCTGTCGACCGACATGATTTGGCCGGTCATCATCGCCGAATCCTCGGTGGCGAGATAGAGCGCGGCGCGGGCGATGTCTTCCGGCTCGGCGATGCCGAGTATATGGCGATCGATGACGGCTTGGATATTGGGATCGGTCTCGAGCATACGGGCGACGCGCTCGGTGCGCACCGCGCCGGGGGCGAGGGCGTTGACGCGGATTTTCTGCGGTGCGTATTGCGCCGCTATCGAGCGGGTCAGCGACGCGACGCCGCCCTTGGCCGCGGTGTAGCAATCGCGCCCGGGCAACGCCTTGAGCGCGACGTTCGAGGTGGTATTGATGACCACGCCGCCGCCGCGGGCGATCAATTTCGGAATGCCGTGCTTGCACACCAGAAACGTGCCGAACAGATCGAGACCGATGGCGCGCCAAAACTCTTCCTCCGACGTCTCGGTCACCGGGCCGTCGGCGGGGGTCGCGCCGCCAGCATTGTTGTAGAGGATATCGAGCCCGCCGAACGCGGCTTCCGTCGCTTCGAGCGCGGCGATGACGCTGTCCGCCTTGGTCACATCGGTCGCGACAAACAAGGCCTCGCCGCCGGCATTGCGCGCCAGGCGTTGGGCCTCCGCGCCGGTCTGCCGATTGATCTCGGCGATCACCACTTTCGCGCCGTGCTCGGCGAACAGCAGCGCCGAAGCGCGGCCGATTCCGATGCCCGCGCCGGTAATGAATGCGACCTTGCCCGCCAATCTTTTCACACTTGCCTCCATGCCTCGCCGATCAAGCTGCCATCATGGTCAAATGCGGAACCCTGACAAGGCCCCGATGGCGTCGCCGGGGATTGAACCAGTGACCGTCGCCGCCTATGGTCCCGGCGCGCAACAAGGGGGACGTCATGGCCAAGAACACGATCAAATTGGACGGCGCAGCGGTTATCGTCACCGGATCGGCGAGGGGGCTCGGCGCGGCGACGGCCAAGCTGCTCGCCGAGCAGGGCTGCAACGTAGTGATCAATCACACCAAATCGGCGGCGCAGGCGGAATCGGTGGCGGACGCGTGTCGCGCCGCCGGCGCCGAGGCGATCGTCTGTCAGGCCAATGTCGCCGACGACGCCGACTGCATGCGTCGGGCCGCCGCGGCGATGGACACATGGGGGCGGATCGACGGCCTGGTCAATAATGCCGGGACGACCAAGTTCTGCGCCCACGACGATCTCGACGGGCTCAGCGCGGCGGATTTCCAGCACGTCCTCGGGGTCAACACCATCGGCCCGTTCCAGATGGTCCGCGCGGTGGCGCCGCGGATGA
The DNA here is from genome assembly GCA_047517485.1 of Alphaproteobacteria bacterium. GTDB lineage: Bacteria > Pseudomonadota > Alphaproteobacteria > UBA7887 > UBA7887 > JAKZSU01. The sequence continues at coordinate 2,607 of JAKZSU010000027.1, read as the reverse complement.
AAGCGCAAGGGCGCGGCTCGGTGGTCAATATCTCGTCGGTCGCCGGGCTGCAGGGCATTGGCTCGTCGCTCGCCTATATCGCCTCGAAAGGCGGGCTCAACATGATGACCGTCGCGCTCGCCCGCGCGCTCGGCCCCGAGATCAAGGTCAACGCGGTCTGCCCCGGCTTCATCGCCGGCGACTGGCTGCGCGACGGCATGGGCGCCGAGCGCTACGACGCCACCAAGGCGCACCTCGAAGCGGAAACCCCGTTACGCGCGGTCAACGATCCCGAGGATGTCGCCGAGACCGTGGTCTTCTTGATCGCCAACGCCCCCAACATCACCGGCGAGCTGATCACGGTGGACGCCGGCATGGGACTGCTGCGCGGGGTCAGGGTGCGTTAGAGCGGCTGGTAAGGTCGCCGCCAAATTCGGAATGATGCGAGTCGGATGGAGGCGACAGAGTCGTCGTCACGGCGCTCTTGCTGGCGCAGTCGCGATTATTGGCGTGGGCATTTCGGCGAGAATGTCTGCTAAGTTTTTGATACCGTACGTAAAGGACGATACTGGAGACGCGAACTCATAACCAAGTGCAGACATGGGCGACCAGTGGAATGGCGCTGTAAATTGGCGCATCGCGCCGTCGGTGGCGGGAGCTATCCACTGCATCATAACCGGTCAAGATGGTACGACCGTGGATCAGACCCAACCGCACCGGTGTTTTCTGTCGCCTCCGCTCAGGTTAATATGACAAGCCCCCATAAAAAAATGCTCATCGTCATCCTTCGACCAGATAATTGAAGAGAAATTCCTCGCCTTCCTCGTAGCTCAAAGCATCTCCGGCGATGATATGTGCGGCCCCCTGAAGACATTCCAAGAGTGAGGGGTGGGGCATTATGGAGTTCAGGACATAGGTATAAGGCAGGGCCTGGTCGATCATGATGGACGCCGCGCCGACAATCGCATCAGCGTCTCTGCCAATCGCTCGAATACCCAGTATTCTATCGTCACCATCGGGGCCGACGATCAGCTTCACAAATCCGATTGGCGGGAACATGGCGTGAGCGCGGTGGTTCCGGCCATAGGGATATTTGCCGATCCTGACATTGCCGTGCCTTTCCCGTGCGACAGTCTCGCTCGGACCCGCACCCGCGATCATCGGCATGGTAAAAATTATGTACGGCACATGATCCAAGTTCAAAGCGAAATCTCGGCCTAGAATGCTGTAGGCCGCACGCCGACCTTCCGCCTGGGCGACGTGGACCAGCGCGATATCCATCGGCGTGTTTCGTTGCCCCACATCACCGACGGCATAGATGTCCGCTACATTCGTTTTCATATCCTCGCCGACTTTAATGTAACCCCGATCATCCAATTCGATCCCGGCGGCCGCCAAATTCAAGCCGCTGGTGTTGGCAATGCGCCCGACCGCGAATAGCACGCTATCCGTTTCGACGTGCTGCCCATTGGACAACGATGTGATCACACCGTTTTCGCCAACCTCCAACCCTTCGAACCGACTAGAGGGAATGACTTCAACGCCGCGAATCGACAATGCGCGTGCGAGAAATTGGCTCACATCCTCGTCTTCGCTAGATAGAATGCGGTCCTGGGTATCGACCAGTCTTACCTTCGAGCCCAGTTCGTTGAAGATGGAGGCGAATTCGCATCCAATGATGCCCGCGCCTAGAATGAGCAGGGTCTCGGGCAATGAAGTCCGCCTAACGATTTCATCGCTTGTCATAACCCGATGGCCATCGACCGTGACACCTGGCAAGACGCGCGGCACGGTTCCCGTGGCGACGACGATGGTGTTGGCCCGGATCGTATCAGCTCCGACACTGATGGTGTTCGGATCGGCGAAGTGGCCCCGACCATTCACCAACTCCACCCCGAGCCGGTCCAATCGCGTCTGGATGCCTGCCCCAAGGTCTTTAGCGGCGCGCTCAATACCCTGATTTACGGCTCCAAAGCTGGGGGCGGATGATATTTCGAACAGGTCCCGACGCATTGTTGCATGGGCAAAAAGGCGCGCTATTTCGAAACCGGCCTTGGATTTGAAGGCGCCCTCAATGCCGTATCCCATGAGGTGTCCGTCACTGATGACCAGCACATCTCTGCCATGCAATGCCAAGGTCGCCGCTGCACTGAGCCCGCCAGGGCCGGCGCCAATAACGACAATATCCGCGGTCCGTTGCATGCGATCTTGTTTCCATCAATGCGGCAACTCAATCACGGAACAAACAATTTCAAGGCCTATGCCGCAATTTGCAGTGCCATGCACTACGTGTCGCACGTGGGCACGATTAGATTTGTTAATCCGACATTTCCCAGATGGCCTCTGGGTTAGCGGAGATCGTACCTCCGTACCACCGTCAAGGGAACTGTATTCCCTTTTCAGCCAACAGCAAGAGAGGTTAGACCGGACGCTTACGAAGCTGGGGGGACAGCGGACGTTTTACCGGTGCGCTCCGAACTTCGCTTGTTAGCCAAGATGTATGGACCAGCTGCATGTCGCAAGAGAGAGTCTGCAGGCTTTCGGAAGTCGCTTATATGTATCCGGCCTATCTGATCGGCACGCGGGCCGTGGCCATGATGGGAATACGCACGCTCCATTGATCTCATT
>JAKZSU010000026.1:0-4667 GCA_047517485.1 Alphaproteobacteria bacterium | reverse complement strand
AGGCGCCGACGTTTGTCCCCGAAATAGGACCAGCGATCAAACAATTCTCCGGTCCGTCGGTCGCGTAAAGTAAACATGCACAATTATAACCCAGCCGACTCTCATGAGGAATCGACTTTTTACCGCCCCGTCAAGATTCGGTTATAGCTCTCATTCCGTATTGAATTTCCAATTTGAGTGGTATATAATTGCATCATGGGTGGATACGTGACCTAAGCTTAATGCCATTCTCGCCCTCCGAGCAGATCGGCCGATCCCCTGAAAGCCTATCGGCCCCGCGCTCGGAAGCAAGATTGAGAAGGCTGCCTATGCGCCCGCGAGCTTGAGTTGGTCGCAATTTGGGATTCCGGCTCTCCCTTGGATCCCAAGGCGAATAATTAGGAAATTCTGGGAGGAACCTGATCTTGAATCGTTATGGAAGTCTAGGCTGCGCGGCGCTCGCCGTGGCGGCAATGTCGGCTGTGGCTTGGAGCCCGAGCTTTGCCAACGACGAGCTGCTGATCATGCAAGAGAACTCGTCCTGGTGGGTGATGCCGAACGGCAATTACAGCTCCAATCGCTATAGCAAGCTGACCCAAATCAACACCGGAAATGTCGGCGACCTGCGTGCCGCCTGGACATTCTCTACCGGCGTGCTACGCGGTCACGAGGGCGGGCCGTTGGTGATCGGCGACACCATGTACGTGCACACGCCGTTCCCCAATATCGTCTTCGCGCTCGACCTGAACGATGACGGCCGCATCATCTGGAAGTACACGCCGACCCAGGATCCGTCGGTGATCCCGGTGATGTGCTGCGACACGGTCAATCGCGGCCTTGCCTATGGCGACGGCAAGATCATCCTGGTCCAGGCCGACGCCACCGTGGTCGCCCTCGATGCCAATACCGGCGCCGTGGCCTGGTCGGTGTCCAACGGCGACCCGGCCGTGGGCGCGACCATGACCAGCGCGGCGATGGTGGTCAAGAACCTGGTCATCGTCGGTATCAGCGGCGGCGAGTTCGGCGTTCGCGGTCACGTGACCGCCTACGATCTGGGCTCCGGCGAGCTGGTATGGCGCGGTTACTCGATGGGCCCGGACAGCGATACCCTGATGTCCGCCGCCACCACCCATCTCGGGCAGTCGGTGGGCGTCGATTCCGGCCTCGGCACCTGGGAAGGCGACCAGTGGAAGATCGGCGGCGGCACCACCTGGGGCTGGTACTCCTACGATCCGGCGCTGAACCTTATGTATTACGGCTCCGGCAACCCCAGCACCTGGAACCCGAGCCAGCGGCCCGGCGACAATGCCTGGTCGATGACCATCTTCGCCCGCGATGTCGATACCGGCCAAGCCAAATGGGTCTATCAGATGACCCCCCATGACGAGTGGGATTACGACGGCGTCAACGAGATGATCCTGGCCGACGTCATGATCGGCGGGGCGACCCGTCAGGTGCTGGTCCATTTCGATCGCAACGGCTTCGGCTACACCGTCGATCGGGCCACCGGCGAGCTGCTGGTCGCCGAGAAGTTCGACCCGTCGGTCAACTGGGCCACCCATGTCGACATGGACAGCGGCCGGCCGCAAGTGGTCGCGCAATACAGCACCGATATCCAAGGCGAGGACGTGAACGCTACCGGCATCTGCCCGGCGGCGCTCGGCAGCAAGGACCAGCAGCCGGCATCCTACTCGCCGCAGACCGGCCTGTTCTATGTGCCCACCAACCATGTGTGCATGGACTATGAGCCGTTCCGCGTGTCCTATACCGCCGGCCAGCCTTATGTCGGCGCCACCCTGTCGATGTATCCGGCCCCCGGCGGCACCCATCTCGGCAACTTCATCGCCTGGGACGCGGCCGCGGGTGAGATCGTATGGTCGATCCCCGAGCCGTTCTCGGTGTGGAGCGGGGCGCTATCGACTGCCGGCGGCGTGGTCTTCTACGGCACTCTCGAAGGCTACATCAAGGCGGTCGATGCCGATACCGGCGCCGAGCTGTGGCGCTTCAAGACCCCGTCCGGGATCATCGGCAACGTCAACACTTACACCCATCAGGGCCGGCAATATATCGCGGTCCTGTCGGGCATCGGTGGCTGGGCCGGCATCGGCCTGGCGGCGGGCCTGACCGAGGACACCGCGGGCCTGGGCGCGGTCGGCGCTTACAAGGCCCTCAACAACTACACCAATCTCGGCGGCCAGCTCACCGTGTTCGAGCTGCCCTGACGCTTGCGCGACGCGCGATACGCCAACCCGGCATCCGGTGCCCGTCACCGCGATGCCGGGTCTTTTTTCGACGAGACGCGCCTGCCCCTCGCCGCCACCAAGAGGAGATCGCCTTGATGTCTCGGGACGCCAACAGCCCTCGTTCCGCCCGCGCGGCGACCGCGGCGCTGGCCGCGATCCTGGCTACCGCCACCATCGCCGCCGGCGTGCCCGCGGCCGCCGAGGACACGCCATACACCATCATCGACGGCAAGGTGGACTTCGGCACCTATAACGGCTTTCGCCGCTATCACAGCTTTTGTCATGTCTGCCACGGCCCAGACGCCCTCGGCAGCTCTTACGCTCCGGCGCTCCTCACCTCTCTCCAGACCCTGACCTATGAGGAGTTTCTCGAGGTGGTGGTCAATGGCCGAGAGAATGTCAACCAGGCGCAACAAAGTGTCATGCCGCCTTTTGGCCTGGTCAACGACGTGATGCTCTATATCGACAACATCTATGGATATCTCAAGGCGCGCTCCGACGGGGTGCTGCCGCGAGGTCGCCCGGCGCGCCTGCCCAAGGAGGACTGAGGTGAGGACCGACGCCGCTTGCCTGGCCGTGGTCGCCGCGGCCTGGATGGCCGCCACCGCGATCGCCGCCGAGGGAGAGACGCGCGCGGCGCTTCGCGTCTGCGCCGACCCGTCCAACCTGCCGTTCTCCAACCAGGCCGAGGAAGGCTTCGAGAACCGCATCGCCACCTTGCTCGGCGAGCGCCTGGGGCTGCCCGTGGCCTACACCTGGTGGCCGGCGACCATCGGCTTCTTCCGCAACACCCTGCGCGCCCATGAGTGCGACCTGGTGATGGGGGTGACCGAGGGCTTCGAGCTCGCCGCCACCACCGCGCCCTATTACCGCTCGGCCTACGCCATCGTCTATCGTCCCGATTCCAGCTTAGGCGTGCGATCCCTCGCCGATCCGGCCTTGGCCGAGCTCGCCATCGGCGTCGTCGCCAACACCCCGCCGGTGGATATCCTGGTCCGCCACGCGCTGCTTGACCGCGTGCGCCCGTATCAGCTCATGGCCGACACCCGCGCCGGGCGCCCGGCCCAGGACATGGTCGAGGACGTCGCCGCCGGCGAGATCGACATCGCCATCGCCTGGGGCCCGATCGCCGGCTATTACGCCAAGCGCCAATCGCCGCCGCTGCTGGTGGTGCCCCTCGCCGACGCCCCCGGCGGTCCGCCGATGACCTTCGCCATCGCCGCCGCCGTGCGCCACCGCGAGCCCGAATGGCAGCAGACCATCGACACCTTGCTGGCCGAGAACCGCGCCGAGATCGAGGCCATCCTGCGCGCTTACGGCGTGCCCCTGGTCGCCGCCCCTTGAGCCCCTTGAGCCCCCTTGAGCCCCTTGCCCCGCCGCCCCGCCGGCGCTATATAGCGGGCCGCCGGGACCATGTCGGAGTGTAGCTCAGCCTGGTAGAGCACTGTCTTCGGGAGGCAGGGGCCGCAGGTTAAAATCCTCTCACTCCGACCAATTAAATCAATAACTTAAGCTCTCAACGGCACTCAGCCTCAGTGTAATGCACACTCCAGACACACACGTTAAGCCCCTTGCTACGCAGCGATCGTCGGCAGCTATCGATATGTGTGCCTCGTTTTATTGATGCAACATACGCGAGTTGGCGATGACCGATGCGACAACGCGGTGTGCGACGCCGGCTGGGGGGGGGGGGCGAAGGCGGCTAGAGCAAGTTCCGATCATTTTGGTTCGTATCCTGCGGCGGCGAAGTAATTTCTGCATTCTATGGGTGTGAAGATGTCGACGGCTTGGCCGATAGCGTCCCAGAGGTCGTCCTTGGTCCGCGTGGCGACCCGCCTTAGGATTGCCTTGAGCTTGGACAAAGCCATCTCGATCCGGTTGCAGGTTTCACAAATACCGGACAGCGATTTCACAAAATACCGGACAGTAGATTGCGGGCCATTCGGGACGGCTCTCGCGATATTCCTGCCACAACAGGGTCAGCGTCACGCCCTTGCGCTTCAGTTCGGTCGAGATATACGCCCAGTCCGGCTCCACCGGATCACGCCGCGGCCGGCCCTTGCGGCCAAACAGCGCCGCTTTCAGCACATCATCGTCGGCATACGCCTCCGGCAACGGCCATATCGCAAGCTCCGCCTCGCGGGCCCGATACAAATACGTCGATACCGACGACTTGCCGATCCGAAGTCGATCCGCGATCTGGCGGACCGACAAACCCTCCGCGCAGCTCAGGCGCAGCATCGTTCGATCCGTGCCTATCCGGTTAACACATACGCCCACAAGGGATAGATATTCGCGAACCGCTGCGCATTCCGACGCAAAGCGGCCAGTGATTCCGATCCAAAGCGGCCAGTGATTCCGATTTAATCCGGCCACCGATTCCGACGCAAAACGGCCAGTCTGAATGGGTCAGTGATCGCGCTCGTTGGGTGATCCTTTGAAGGG
>JAKZSU010000025.1:0-19659 GCA_047517485.1 Alphaproteobacteria bacterium | reverse complement strand
GGCCAGCAAGAAGTGGCGCCGCCTGAATGGCTCGCACCACATCGCCGCGATCATTCAAGGTGTCAAATTCAAGGACGGAGAAAAGCTAACCGAACGCGCCGCCTGAAACCCGCGTCACCAACTTTTGACAATAGCTCGCGCTGGTCATGCCTGTGTGCATAGGGCCCTGTCACCAGCGGCCATTGTCTCGCGGCGATCCCAGCACTATAAGTCAGTATCGTCAGTTCTTTATGGTCTCACCGTGGTGTTTCCGGGTGAACATTGTCGGTAGGCCGAAGCGGGTCGAGGCGGAAAGGCGGAACTATCCGATGTCCAATTTTGACGCCATGCGCGCGCACATGGTCGAGAGCCAAATACAGCCGAACAAGGTGAACGACCCGAGGCTGATCGAGGCGTTGTCGAGCGTGCCGCGGGAGCGCTTCGTTCCCGAGTCGCGCCGTGGCACCGCGTATATCGACGAAGATCTCGAAATCGCGCCCGGTCGATATTTGATGGAGCCGGTGGTGTTCGCCAGGATGGTCGAAGCCGCGGGTATTCAGGCGACCGACACCGTGCTTGATGTCGGGTGTGGCCCGGGCTATTCGACGGCGATCCTCGCCCACTTGGCCGGCGCCGTGATCGGTCTCGAGGAAGAGTCGGATTTGGTGGATACCGCGCGTGGGTTGATGCTCGATCTCGAAATCGACAATGCGGTGCTCGAGCAAACCAAACCAACGTTGGGTTATCCCGACCAGGCGCCCTATGAGGTTATCGTTATCGGCGGCGCGGCGACGAATATTCCCGACACACTGCTCGATCAGTTGGCGGACGGCGGCCGCCTGGTAGCGGTCATCCCCGAGCGCCACGTTTCGGAATGCTGTCACTTTGGGTCGGCGACGCTGTTTACCAAGGTTGGCGATATCGTCGGATCGCGTCCGCTGTTTGACGCTGGCATTCCGCCGTTACCCGGATTCGAGAAAGAGGCCGGGTTCGTGTTTTGAAACAGGTGATACTGTTCTGTCGGACGGGTCCGGCAAATTCATTGGCAAGCACACCTGAAAACCCTCGTGGCCGAATGAATTCACTCAGGCAAGCAGGCGACACAATGCGACATATGGCGACTTTGACATTGGCGATTTTGATAGCGGCGTCGGCGGCGGTCGAATCCGCCGGGGCGCAAACGCTTGAAGAGGCTCTCGCCCAAGCCTATTCCAGCAATCCGCGTTTGTTGTCGGAACGTGCCGCGTTGCGCGCGGTCGATGAAGGCGTGCCTCGGGCCAAGTCCGGCTGGCGGCCCACGGTTCAGATCAATGGCAGCGTGGGCACGCGCTATTCATCGAATGAAGCGGGCAGCACCGGCAATGTTAGCAGCGAAAACACCACGCCGGCCTCGGCCGGGCTCAATCTTTCGCAGCCGCTCTGGCGCGGCGGGGCCACCGCGGCGGAAACCGAGGCGGCGGAAAATCGCGTGCTGTCGGGGCGTGCCAATTTGATCGACAGCGAGCAACAAATACTCGTCGCCTCGGCGACGGCTTACATGAACGTCGTCCGCGACCAATCGGTAGTCGAACTCAACATCAACAACGAACAGGTTTTGGGACGTCAGCTGCAAGCGACGCGCGATCGTTTCGAAGTCGGAGAGGTGACGCGCACCGACGTCTCGCAAGCCGAAGCGCGGCTCTCGGAAGCCGCCGCGTCGCGGATCGAGGTCGAGGGCCTGCTGCAGTTATCGCGCGCGTCATACGAAAGTCTGATCGGCGGTGTACCGGGTTTGTTAATGTTTCCCGACCTGACCGAAACCATCCAGTTACCGCCGACCGACGGCGCCGCGCGGTCCTTGGCCTTGCAGCGCAATCCGACGATACAGCGCGCCGGTTTCAATGAACGAGCGGCTTTGCATGATATCAGCGCCGCTGGCGCGAGCCTGCTGCCGCAGATCACCTTGGACGGAAGTCTGCAACGAAGTTGGGATCCGAACTCTTTCTTCGCCGAGTTGGACAACGCGTCGTTGATCGCCAACGTGACCGTGCCGCTCTACCAGTCGGGCGCGGAATATGCGCGGGTTCGCGAATTGCGCCAGATTGCGGTCCAGAGGCGTCGAGAACTCGATGCGGCCCGTCGCACGGTGGTCGAGACCGTGGCTGGCAACTGGGCACGTCTGGTAACCGCTCAAGCGCGGATACGCGCCTTTGAATCCGCCGTTCGCGCCAACGAAATCGCGCTCGACGGCGTGCAGCAGGAAGCCGCCGTTGGTGCCCGCACGGTGCTCGATGTTCTCGATGCCGAACAGGAGCTGCTCGATGCCCGGGTGAATCTTGTACGCGCCCAGACCAACGAGGTGATTGCCGCGTTCGAACTGCTCAGTGTGGTCGGTGGCATGACCGCCCGCGGCCTTCGTCTGCCAACCGCGCTTTACGATCCGGTCGAGCATTACAACGAGGTGCGCGACAAGTGGATCGGATTTGGCTCGGATTACCAAGCCGACGATTCGCTGTTCGGGCTTGATCTCGAATAAATCCGCGTCTGAATGGCCCGTTTGAAGTGGTCGCTCGATGATTTCCCGCGAGAATCATACTACTGTGTCTCATGTAGCGGGAAAAAACTTGGCGGACGGCTTGATTGCGCCGCATCGTGACCGAATCTCAAGTTAAGTCTGAATTAACCAGGGTGCGGTAATTCTCACGTGTCGAGTTTGCCGGTCGTTCGACTGACCGGCGACGGTGGCACGACGCACCAATCAGGTTGCCAGGGGTATATGCGATGGCGATGACCGAAGAAAAGACGGATCAAGAACCCTCGATGGAGGAAATTCTATCGTCGATCCGCCGGATAATTTCATCGGACGGCGAAGAAGGCGAAGCCGCGCCAGAGGCTGCCGCGGAACCGGATGCTGTCGAACCAGAAGAGACACCTGTTGCCGACGAAGCCGAGGGTGAGGGTGTTCTCAAGCTGACCGAGCGCGTTGACGAACCCGAGCCGGAACCTGAGCCCGAGCCGGAACCCGAGCCGGAACCCGAGCCGGAACCCGAGCCGGAGCCCGAACCGGAACCCGAGCCCGAACCGGAACCCGAGCCCGAACCGGAACCCGAGCCCGAACCGGAAATGGAAGCGGCAGAGGAAGAAATAGAGCTGGTACTGGACGATCCAGAACCTGAGCCCGAACCTGTCTTGGCGGATGACAATTTGGTATCCGACGATACCGAAGCGGCTTCGGTGGCATCTTTGGCCGCGCTCAATGCGGCGGTGGCGTCGAATATCGTTACCGATGTCATTGGCGGACGGACCGTCGAACAGCTTTGTGCCGAATTGATTCGTCCCTTGTTGCGCGATTGGCTTGACCAAAACCTTCCGACCATGGTTGAAACCATGGTGCAGGCGGAAATCTCGCGGCTATCGGGACAGGTAAAAGACTGAGACCGGGCGCGACCGCCCGCCGGTCGTGAAAATCCGAGATATCGGCCTTCTGTGAATTGATCTGACCGCGCCGCCCTGGCGCGGTCCGTGCTTGTGGCGGGAGACGCGCGCGATGCTGGACAAAACCTACTCACCGGACAGCGTCGAATCGCGAATTTATGAGCGGTGGGAAGGGGCCGGCGCCTTCGAGGCCGATCCGATGGCCGCGGGCGATCCATTCGCCGTCATGATGCCGCCACCCAACGTCACCGGCAGCCTGCACATCGGCCATGCCCTGAACATGACCTTGCAAGACGTGATGACCCGCTATGCCCGGATGACCGGACGCAATGCGCTTTGGCAGCCCGGTATGGATCATGCCGGGATCGCGACCCAGATGGTTGTCGAACGCCAACTGGCCGACGAAGGTCACGACCGCCGCGACATCGGGCGCGAAAAATTTGTCGAACGGGTTTGGCAATGGAAGGCGGAGTCGGGTGGGACGATCGTCAACCAATTGCGCAGATTGGGCGCATCGCCGGATTGGCGGCGCGAGCGATTCACCCTTGATGACGGCTTGAGCACGGCGGTCCGCACCGTCTTTGTCCGTCTCCACCATGACGGGCTGATCTATCGCGACAAGCGGTTGGTCAATTGGGATTGCCAACTGCTCACCGCGATCAGCGACCTTGAGGTGGTGCAAAAGGAGACCAAGGGCCATCTTTGGCATTTCCGCTATCCCATCGAAGGCGCGGACGGCGCGCCCTCGGACACCTATGTGACGGTCGCGACGACGCGCCCGGAAACCATGCTCGGTGATACCGCGGTCGCGGTGCATCCCGACGACGACCGCTATACCGACCTGGTCGGAAAATACGTCATTCTGCCGCTCGTCGGTCGGCGCATTCCGATCGTCGCGGACTGCTATTCCGATCCCGAGAAAGGCACCGGCGCGGTCAAGATTACGCCGGGCCACGATTTCAACGATTTCGAGGTCGGCCGGCGACACGATCTAGACGCAATCAATATCCTCGATCGCCATGGTTGCTTGAACGATGAAGTGCCGGAAGCCTATCGCGGTCTCGATCGCTATGAAGCGCGCAAACGCGTGGTCGCGGACATCGAGGCGGCGGGCCTTCTCGCCACTATCGAGGATCACGTGCACATGGTGCCCTACGGCGACCGCTCCAACTCGGTGATCGAGCCGTGGTTGACCGACCAGTGGTATGTCGATGCGGCGGTGCTCGCCAAACCGGCCATCGAAGCGGTCGAACAGGGCCGGATCCGGTTCGTTCCCAAGAATTGGGAAAACACTTATTTCGAATGGATGCGCAATATCCAGCCGTGGTGTATCTCACGGCAGCTGTGGTGGGGACACCGGATTCCGGCATGGTACGGCCCCGATGGCCATATTTTCGTCGCCATGGACGAGAGCGGCGCGCGTGCGCAAGCGACCGCGCATTACGGCGAATCGGTGGACCTCGAACGCGATCCGGACGTATTGGACACCTGGTTCTCGTCGGGCTTGTGGCCGTTCTCCACCCTGGGCTGGCCCGAAGAAACACCGGAGTTCAAGACCTATTACCCTGGTGACGTGCTGATCACCGGATTCGATATCATCTTTTTCTGGGTCGCGCGGATGATCATGCTGGGTCTGCATTTGATCGACGAGGTGCCGTTCCGCGACGTCTATATTCACGCCTTGGTCCGCGACGAGAAGGGCCAGAAAATGTCCAAGTCCAAGGGCAATATCATTGATCCCCTGGTGCTCATGGACGAGTTCGGTACCGACGCGTTGCGGTTCACCCTGGCCGCGATGGCGGCCCAGGGGCGCGACATAAAATTGTCCGAGCAACGGGTCGCGGGGTATCGCAATTTTATCACCAAGTTGTGGAACGCGGCGCGGTTTTGCGAGATGAACGAATGCCGTCTGGAGGCGAATTTCGCCCCGGGGGCCTGCGACAACGCGATCAATCGCTGGATTGTCAGCGGCTGCGTCGAGGCGGCGCGCGACGTGGCGGCGGCGATCGAGGCCTATCGTTTCAACGACGCCGCGAATGCGGCCTATCATTTTGTTTGGCACACGTTCTGCGATTGGTACCTCGAATTCGCCAAACCGGTCCTCTATGGCGATGATGGGCCGGAAAAGGACGAAACCCGCGCTACCGCGGCATGGGTATTGGATCGCATATTGGCGCTTATGCATCCCATGGCCCCGTTCGTCACCGAAGAGCTCTCGCGGTCCTTGGGATGGCGCGGCGATGCCATGATGATCAACGCCGCGTGGCCGGCGTACGACGAATCCCTGGTCGATCACGACGCCAAGGCCGAAATCGATTGGCTGGTGCGTTTGATTAGCGAAGTCCGTTCGGTGCGCGCGGAAATGAACGTCCCGCCCGGCGCCAAGGTGCCGCTCGCGTTCGCCGATGCGGGGGCGGATGACGCCACCCGGTTCGAGCGCAATCGCACCGTCATCCAGACCATGGCGCGGGTGGAGCCCTCGGTCGCCGGATCGTCGGAGTCGCCGGAGGTGCGCGACGGCGCGATTCAGATCGTCTTCGACGAGTCGTCGCTGATGCTCAAAATCGCCGACTTTATCGATATCGCCGAGGAACGCGCCCGGCTCGAGCGTGAACGCGGTAAAATGCAAGGCGAGATCGACAAGATCGACAAGAAGCTAGGCAACGAGAAATTTCTGTCCCGCGCCCCGGAAGCGGTTGTCGAGGAACAACGGGAGCGGCGATCGGAGGCCGACATGTCGTGCCGCAAACTCGACGAGGCGCTCGGGCGCCTGAGTTCGCTCTCAACTTAGGAGGGCACGTGACCCAGCCGCGACTTGCCCTGGCCCACCGGCTGATGGACGGCGGCTCGCTTAGCGCCGCCGAGGCGGCGATTGCCGATATTCTCGCTGCCGACCCTGGCGATATCGAGGCGAATGTCCTGCGCGCCGAGCTGTCGTTGCGGCGCGGCGATACCGAGACCGCGCGCGACGGATTCCGAAAGGTCTCGCGAACCGCTGGCCTGTCCGATCGGACCGCGGCGGTCGCCCATGCCGGACTGGGGGCCGCCTGTCATGGACTTGGCGAGGCCGAAGACGCGACCCTTTCCTTTGCCATGGCGATCGATCGGGGGGCCATCGACACCCGGACATGGCTGGGGTTGGCGGAAGTGTTTTTCGCGATGGGCGAATGGCAGGCCTTGAGCAAGCTCGCCGAGGCCGCGCGTGCGGTTATCGGTCTCGACTGGGTGACCGGGGCGGCGGTCACGCTGCTCGCCGCGGTCGCCGCCTACGGGCGCGACGATATCGACGAGTGCCGGTCCGAATTGAATCACCTCTCCGTCGCCGCCCATGATCCGGAGCGCCTGCAACAGGGCCTTGCCGCGTGGCGGCGGCTGATCGAAGCGAATTTCGGTGCCCGCAGCATGCCCGAGCATCGCCCCTTGGTCGCGACATTGAGCTATCGCGATTATATCGAGGCGTTGCTGTCCTTTCGTGATAGCCGCGCCGACCTATACACCACGTCGGCCGAGAACACGCTTCATCTGGTCGGCGACAGTCATTCACTAGCGCCGGCTCACACGTCCGTCGCACTCGACGGGCGCCTCTATCGGGTGCGACCGCATACCGTGATCGGTGCGAAGGTTTGGCATTTGGCGCGCGGCGTAAATTCGCGATCCAGTCTGCAGCGAACGACGTTCGAACGGGTCGCGGCGCATCTGCCCGCCGGCGAGCCGGTGGTGGCGATTTTTGGTGAAATCGATTGTCGGGCGAGGGAGGGGCTATTCCCCTATCTTCGCGATCATCCGGACGTCGACCGTACCGCGCATATCCGGCGTGTCGCGGAGGCCTATGTCGCCACCCTGGCCGACACGCTGGCGGCGGGCGGACGGCGTGTTCTGGTTTGCAGCGTGCCGGCGCCGGCTCGGATCAACGCCAACAAAGCCGGTGCGCATGTCGATAGCTATCTCGCAATGATCGCCATGTTCAACACGGAAATGCGCGCCGCCGCCAACGCCGCGAACTTGAGATTTATCGATCCGTATACCGCAACCGCCGATCCAGACGGTGTCAGCAATGGGTTATGGCGGCTCGACACGGTGCATTTGACGCCGGACCTGTTCGCCACGCTGTTTTGACGCCCGAGGCATGTCGGCGACTCATACCAGTTTGCCCAAAGAATGACCCATTTGACCGGGATGATTTTTGCCGCCGGTCAGGGGCGGGGCGCGCCGTCGTGCGACCGCAGGGTCTGCGCGCCCGGCGACGCCGCCGGCGACACCATTTGCTCCCTGGGCAATCCGGCCTTCGGTGGCCCACCTCGGCACACGCGGCGTGCGTTGCGCCGCTTGCCCGATGGACACCCCATCGCGGAGGCCGCGACGCGCCTACCCGGCGCGCCGATGTGGGCCATCAAATGGGTCATTCTTTGTGCAAACTGGTATCAGTTGAACAAGCTGTATAGCAGGGTCAGGTCCGGCCATTGAACGTTGCTCCACTCGCCTTTCCAGTTTGCATCCTTTTCGGTGAACGCGCCGCAATCGGGGCCATATTCGACGCGGCACAAGTCTTGGGTTTCCGCGACCGTCGGATACCAGCACGGCACACAGGCGTTATGATCGCGCGCCGGACACAGGGGAAACTCCTGCGCTTGGCCGCGCATGCCGGTCAAGGTCCCGCATTGGCGAAAATTGTAGCCGACTTTTTCGAGGCATAGAATCTGGGCGTGCGGGCATTGAAATGTACCCATGAAGCCATCCGCCCAAACCGGCCCGGCGGCGTAGACCCATAAGACCCCGATGACCGAGAGCAGGGTGGTGACGGGACAAATATTGCGCATGATTCTCTCCGTTCTATGAATCTAGAGAAGCAAGGCTTGTGCCAGCGCTGTCTCGAAAGCTTGGCTTGATTGAACGAAAAATTTGCGACGACCATGCGGCGAAATGTGCCGCGGCGCCCAGTCGGCGGGACGAATTTGCCGATTATCGATAAAAATGGTCCGGAGAAAGATTTCCTCCGGACCATGATCTTGTTCAGTCGACGGCGCCGCCGCGACCCTCGCGAAGGTTTATTCGACTGTTATCACCACCCGCCGGTTCTGTGGCTCACGCACGCCATCCGGCGTCGGCACGAGCGGTTCCGATTCGCCTTTCGCCGTGCCGGAGATGCGCGACCCCTTTATCCCGCCGGCCGAAAGGGCGCTGGTTACCGAGTCCACCCGTTGTTGAGAAAGATTCTGGTTGTAACTGTCTGGTCCCGACCGATCGGCATGACCGATGAGGTTCAGCGCTTCGGGATCGGATTCCCAATCCTGGAGGATCGAACTAATCACCCGCTGCGCCAGCGGTGTGACGTCCGACTTATCCCAGTCGAAGAAGATGGTATAGAACTTCGGCTTGCCCACGGGCGCGGTGACATCGGGCGGCGGCGCGGCCGGAGCCGGTTCGGCCATGGCCACGGTATCGTTGATCACGATACGGCCGATTTTGTAGCAATCGCGATGGCCCGGCCACCCGACGATATCGAGACAAAGCTCGCGCGCAACGTCCGCTCTGGCCAGCCGATTGCAGCTGATCGGTACGGTGAAATCGCGCTTCACCAAACCGCCGGCGGGAATGTAGTCCCCTTGGACCGTCGGTCCCGCGGACCAGCGGCTTTGGCTGTCGAAGAAGTTGAGCGCAAACTCGAAATTCGCGTAATCGGTATCGAGATTATTATTGAGCCCGATATCAATCAGGCACGTGCCGCCAGGCTGTTCGGCCCGATCGACATAGACACCAAAATCATAACCCAGGTCGTTGCCCTGACGAATCGGCAAACAACCGATCAGGGTCGACGCCACCAAGGCAACGAATGTCAGCCGAAGCATATCTGTCCCCTTGTCCTCAACCGCCCGACGGCGTTGGTCTCAACGCCATCGAAAATCATACCACGGTCGCAAGTATTGCCAATTCCAGACGATTCAGTGTGTACGCCGGAGATAATACGCTCATGTCGCCGCCGAGTCGTCACTAGCCGTCCGTCCGATCCGCTTTGATCACTCCGGTTCCGGAGCGGCACGCGTCGATCAACGCGTGCACAACCACTTGATCTCCCAAGTAATATGGGTCGATTGCACTGGTCAGGGTATAGGATCGGGTAATTTCTCCGGTGAGATAATCGTAACGGCCAGGTGCCTCGATTTCGAACGTCATAACGCCGCTTTTAGAGAATCGCATGCGCGCATAACTGTCCCCGACTTGCCGGCCGCGGCCCTTTAGATATTTGGTCTCCGCGCACGGCGGTCCGACGATGGCGTCGAGTTCGGCCACCAGGGCATAACGCCCGTTCGGTTCGATCTGTTTGCGATAGTATACGTTCCACGGCATCAAATCGCCGATTGGCTTGTAGCTGTGAAATTCGGTTTTTGACGAAACCACGTGGCCATCGGGAAAATAGATAGCGACATCAATTTGCAGAAGCACACGGTCGCCCAAAATCGGCCCGGAGCGTAGCAGGCGCTTGATTCGGGCCTCGGAAATCTTGCCGGCGTAGTCGTCATAATGAAGCTTCGATTTTTCATCGAGCGCGACCTTGGCAAGGTGCTCGAATGGGACGATCGGCTTGCCACCGGCAAATGCGGGCGCCACGACGGCGCCGACACCGAACAGAACCGTCGTGCATAGTGTCCGGACTCTCCAGCGTGGTCTCGGTCGAATCGGCGACACCATGTGGTCACTCCTTGTGTGTGTTCCGGCTGCGGTGTCTACCATGACGGAATAAACCTTGTGGTCACGAAAGCCGACGCTGGATCAATGAGTGTAGATATTCTTGTTTGCCAAAGCGTCGAGCCTTCGGCGTCACATTCATTCGCAGAGTACTGTCGTGCCGGGAAATAAATTAGGCCCGGAAGCGATCGTCACGCGACGGTCTTCCGAGCCTTTTTTACTTCTCGCCGAACCGAGGGACTACTGCAGGGTTACGATGACGCGCCTGTTGCGCGGCTCCCGTACACCGTCCGGTGTTGGCACCGCCGGGTCTGATTCGCCGACTCCGTAGCCGCTAATTCTCGCGCCGGCGAAACCGGTCCCCGTCAGCGCATCGGTCACCGACGACACGCGGCGTTCCGAGAGCGCCTGATTGTACGCGTCCGCGCCAGAACGATCGGTATGGCCGACTAGGCTGAGCGCCTTACTCTCGCCGCTCCAGTCATCGGAAATCGCATTGACGACACGTTGCGCGATCGGGTTGATGTCCGACTTATCCCAGTCGAAGAAAATGGTGTAGAAGCGCGCCTTGCCGGTAACCTCGGGCTCTACCGCGGGGCGCGGGGTCGGTCCGGGCATCGCCATCGCCTCGGGTGCCTGCGCATCCCAGGTCATCGCGTTTTCCAGGTCCGCGATCGCGCCGTAATAGCCGTCTCGGCAGCGCGCTATATCGCCCGGTTGATCGTTCTCTTCCTGCTCTTGGATCCAGCAGTCGTACATAACCTGTGCTTTCGCCAACAAGCCAGGCTCGCGTTCCGCCGCGCCCATCCGCGACCAAAAGCCAATCCCATCGCGCGCGTTATGCAACTCGTCGACAAATTCCTCGGGAACATCCCAGTCCCAGACCAACTCCGGCTCGACATCCTCGCCGGCCGCGGCACTACGGGCTTTTTTCACGTAGCCATAGCCGTCGTGCCAGTCGCCCTCGTCATATTCGTGTTTGGCGAGATCCGAATACCCTTTTTGCAAAGCGGCTTGAAACGCCGACCCCGTCGGCGCCATGTTGGCCACGTCAATGTGGTCGCTATTAAAACAGCCTGTCAGAGCTAGGCCGGCGGCAACGACAACAAAGCGCATGAAGAAGTTCATGGGTGTCCCCTAACTCGTTTCTGGCACGGCATGCCAATCCCAGCTCACCGCTAAATCCTTATAGCCCGAAAGGCCACTGTCGCCGACCTTCACGGCACCACCGGCACTCAAAGCACCCTTCTGCCACGGCATTACCGCCAACCGCAGATTAATAGAAAGTCCCCTGTGTGAACAGGCGCTTAGTCTTAATGGATAGGGCAAAATACATACTCTGACAAACAATTTGGGCGAATGTTGTCACAGTGTGACTATTTCGTCACGCGGCTCAACCGGGCCAGATTCGCGCCCGTCGGTGATGGAAAAAGGCGCTGATTGCGGCCCGACCTCTGGATGTCGGCATTCAGGCCCCCAATGTGTGAGGCGGCACGTCGAAGTAGAATGGCCAAAAAAGGGCCTGCAAGATGACCGTGAAACCGCGGTGGTGGAAGAAAATTAGCTTGGTGGCGAGCGTGGCCGCGATGGCGGTCGCGACAGTTCTTACGATGCCCGCGGCCTTGATGGCCGGCGAACCGCTGTTGGGGCCGTTTATCTCCGAGGAAGACGAGTCGCGAATTGGCGCCGAGCAACACAATCAGATTCTCGCTGAATTCGGTGGTGCCTATGAGGACCAGCAGGTCGCGGCCTATGTCGACAGTATCGGCCAATTTCTCGCACTGACCTCCGAACGCCCGAACGTAAAGTTCACTTTCACCGTTCTCAACAGCCCCATTGTCAACGCCTTCGCGTTGCCCGGCGGTTATGTATACGTGACCCGCGGATTGTTGGCCTTGGCCGGCGATGAAGCCGAATTGGCCGGGGTCATCGCTCACGAAATCGGCCATGTCGCGGCGCGACACGGCGCCCAGCGGATGAGCAACACGATGCTTGCCAATCTGGGAATTGGCCTGCTCGGTCTGCTGTTCGACAGTGAACAAATCGCTGGAATCGCGCAGGTCGGCGCCCTCGCGGTGATCCAGAGTTATTCCCGTGAACAGGAACACGAGGCCGATTCGTTGGGGGTAAATTATCTCTCGCGGGCGGGCTTCGATCCCGAGGCGATGGCCTCGTTTCTCGGCAAGTTGAAAGCCCATTCGCAACTCGAGGCGATGATCGCCGGCCAGCCGATTGACGGCGGGGGGGTGGATCTCTTGGCGACCCATCCGCGCACCGCGGATCGGGTGCGCCGGGCGATCGAGGCGGCGAATATGCGGCCGGTGGCGAACCCGATTGTCGGGCGCGGCATCTATCTCAAGAAAATCGATGGCATGCTCTACGGCGACGATCCCGAGCAAGGGTTGGTGCAGGGCCGGGTCTTTCTCCATCCCGCCATGCGGTTCCGATTCGAGGCACCGGAGAAATTTCATATCATCAACGGCCAGACCCAGGTCGTCGCGCAGGGCCCCGATGGCGCGGCCTTCGTATTCGATCTTGCCGGGCGGGAGAGCCGGCAAGCGATGACCGACTATATTCGCCGCACGTGGGCGCCCGAGGTGCCGCTGAGGGGGGTCGAGGCGATTCGTATCAATGGATTTTCCGCCGCGACGGCGCTCGCGGAAGCTACCGTCGGTGGCCAACCGAGTCAGTTGCGCCTGGTGGCGATCGAATGGGATCGCAACGTCATTTTTCGATTCATGTTTTATGCGCCGGCCAATCAAGGCCAGCGGTTTGACGTGGATTTTCGCCGCACCGCCTATAGCTTCCGGGCGATCAGCGCCGGCGAGGCCGCGGCGGCAAAACCGCGGAAACTTGTCCTCTATCGCGTTCGCCAAGGCGACTCGGCGGGTGGAATCGCCAAACATATTCCTGGGGAAAAATACCCTCGCGAACGGTTTCTAATCCTCAACGGTTGGTATCCCGACGACCCTTTGCCCCGGGGCATGACGGTGAAAACGATCCGCGAATAGGGATCTACAGGATCTTATAGACCCGATAGCACGGCCCGCTGGCCTTGCGGTCGCCGATGCCGACGGCGATGAGCCGGTTGAGCCAAGCGTACTTCTCGGACGCGGTTTCAAACTGCGGCGTGACGCGAAAATAGTACTCCGACGGGTCGACCGCCTCGCCACGACCCAGGCGCGCGGCGACCTCGGGCGCGGCGTCACGCACGCCACGATAAGACATATAAATCAGTGCGCCGTCATCGGTTTGCAGAGTTATTCTCACATCGAGCTGTAGCACACCGTCAGCGCGCATCAACAGCCAATCGCCGCCACTATTCTGGACCACCGTCCCTTTGATGTTTGGGCCTTCAAAGATACCGCCGGTCACGGCTACGATGATCCGCTCGCCGAGCGGCGTCGCGCCCAATTTTTGCGGCGCAGATACGTCGAGATCGATCTCGAAAAGAAACTCGGATTGCACGTCGGACATGATCGCTCCAAGGCGTTGAGTGGACGGGACGCCAGGGTAAAACGCGCGAACGGTATTTGACAAACGCCGGTCCGCGCTTCATTCGGTTTGGATCAACAGGGATTCACGGTCGGGCTCATGCGTATCGCGGTCGGCGGCTTTCATCACGAAACCAACACCTTCGCGCCGGTCAAGGCGCGCTTCGAGGATTTCGCGCGTGGCGATGGCTGGCCGGCGCTGTCTCGCGGACCGTCCCTGTTCGACGCTGTCGAAGGCGTGAACCTGCCGATATCCGGTTTCATCGACACCTGTCTTCGCGAAGGTCACGATCCGCTGCCGCTCAGCTGGTGTTCGGCGGTCCCCTCGGCGCATGTCGAGCAAGACGCCTACGACCGAGTGACCGCTATGCTGTGCGACGATCTGGCCGCCGCGGGAGCGCTCGACGCGGTCTATCTCGACTTGCACGGGGCGATGGTGACCGAGCATCTGGAAGACGGCGAGGGACCGTTGTTGGCGCGGGTTCGCGAGATCGTCGGCCCCGACGTTCCCGTGGTCGCGAGCCTCGATCTTCATGCCAATGTCACCCGGCAAATGATCGCCGCGACCGATGCCATGGTGGCTTACCGCACCTATCCGCATGTCGACATGATGCAAACCGGCGCGCGCGCGGTCGCGTTGATCGAGAAAGGCCACCGGCAGGGGCGCCCGCGGTGCGCGGCGCGTAAACTCGATTTTCTGATCCCGCTGGTATGGCAATGTACCGATATCGAGCCGGCGCGATCGTTGTACGCCGGGCTCGAATCGCTTGAGGACGACTTGCGCGATTCCGGACTGTGGTCGCTATCCTTGGTGACCGGATTTCCGCCAGCAGACATTCGCGAGGTCGGACCGACAGTCCTGGCATACGCCGCTGACGACAAGACCGCCGAGTTGGCGGCGGATAGACTCGCCGCATCCGTGCGCAACGCCGAGGCTGATTTCGCCGGCAAACTGTATTCACCGGATGAGGCTGTCCGGCTCCGCGCGTCCAACCCCGCGGGACCTTTGGTCATCGCCGATACCCAAGACAACGCTGGCGCCGGCGGCAATTCGGACACCGTCGGCATGTTGCGCGCCTTGGTCTCGCATGATGTCGAGGACGCGGTGTTCGGCTTGGTCTACGACCCCGAGACCGCGAAACAGGCGCATGCGGCCGGTATCGGTGCCGCCATCGATGTGCGGCTCGGTGCCGGTTCGGCCTGGCAAGGGGAGGCGCCATTCGAGGGACGATTCACGGTTCAGGCGTTGGGCGACGGCAAGTTTACCGCGACCGGGCCGATGTTCGGCGGCGCGCGGATGAACTTGGGACCAATGGCGGTGCTCAAAATTGGCGGTATCGAAGTCGTGGTTTCGTCGCGCAAGATGCAATGCGCCGATCAGGCGATTGTCCGTCATGTCGGGATCGAGCCGGCGGAGCGTTCGGTTCTGGTGCTCAAGAGCTCGGTTCACTTTCGTGCCGACTTCGCGCCGATTGCCAGCGAGGTCATCATCGTCGCCTCGCCAGGCGCCAATCCGGTCGACCATCTGACCCTCGATTATCGCCGCCTCAGACCGGGCCTCAGATTGACCCCTTTGGGGCCGGCCTATGGCTCGTCGGATTGAGGGCGCGATTGTCTAGAGCAGTTTAGGCTTAGTTTGAAGTAGTTTGATGGGCCAAATTGGCTTTTCGGGTAGGCGTGACGCGACGGGCGATGTGTATGCATCGGCCGAGCGTCGCATCGCATCCGAAAAGCCAAGTTGGCCCACCGGAGGCCGCGCTCCCGCGACCCGTGGCGTGGTTGCACGGCTTGCCCGATGCACACACATCGCGCGGCACCGCGCGCCTAGCCACGGGTCGCGGGAGCGCGGTCAAACTGCTTCAAACTAAGCCTGAACGGCTCTAGTGGCGAGAATTAAACCGGCAAATACCAGCGCCATCCCGGCGACGTGGAAAGATTCCAGGGACTCGCCGAGAAAAGTGATCGCCGCGATCGCCGTGAACACCGGCATTAGGTTGAGAAACAGGCTGGCGCGATTGGCGCCGACGACCGCGACCCCGCGGTTCCAGAACGTATAGGCGAGCACGGACGCGAACAACGCCACATAAGCGACCATGCCGACGCTCACCAAGGTCACCGGCATGGGGCCGACCAGGACCGTCTCGGCGATATAGAGCGGCAGAGCGAGCACCACGCCGATCGCGCCGATGACCGCGAGGAAAGCGGCGCCGTCGAGACCCGGTGGACGATAGCGCAGCAGCACCGAATAGAGCGCGTATCCCACCATGCCAACGACCATCACGATGTCACCGGTGGTGAAATCGAGATCAAGCAGGACTTGGGGATCGCCGCGCGTGAGAATGATCGAGGTGCCGGCAAGAGCGCTGAGCAGACCGAGGGATTGGCGTTTGCTGATCGGTTCGCGAAAGCCACCGACCGTGATCGCGACCACGAATATCGGCATCAGCGTGTTAATGAGCGCGGCATTGATTGCCGTCGTAGTCTGAAACGCGATGTAGGCCAGGGAATTGAACCCGGTGATGCCGAGCACGGCCAGCAGGGAGAGGATTTTCCAATGCCGGACGATGACCGATCGCTGCTCGACGAGAGTCCGCCCGGTAAACGGTAAGAGAATCAGAAGCGCCACTGTCCAGCGCCAAAAATTGAGGCCCAACGGCGGCAGCTGGTCGCTGACACCGCGGCCGAAGACGACGTTGCCCGACCAGAACAAGGCGGTGCCGGACAGCATCACGTAGGAAAGCAGCGCCGCCCGGCGCGATGGCGTCAAGCGTCGGTCTCGCTGTTGTCGGGCTTGGGGGTTTCGGTCGGATACCGCGGCAAACCGTCCTCGATCGACAACCACGACAAACGATCGGCTTCGAAAATGTGGTGAAGCGGCGTGATCGATTCGGGATCGTCGAAGCTCGCCAAAGTCAGGTCGATCGAACCCGGCCGGTCGTTGTATTGAAAGACGATCTGGGTGCCGCAATCAGAACAAAAACTTCGCCACGCCGTGGTGCTCGATTCGTACCGTTTTGGTTCGCCCTGGGTGAATTCGACTTCGTCGCTGTGGAATGTCGCCCAGGTGATTACTGGCGCACCGGCGGCGCGGCGGCACAGCGAGCAGTGACAATGGACGACCGAGTACGGCGCAACGGTCGCGCGGTAGCGGATCGTGCCGCACAGGCAGCCGCCGGTGATATCGGGGTTCGCGTTATCGGTCATTGCGGGCCTGAGAGTTCGCACCATACCGGCGTATGGTCGGACGCCTTGGTCTTGCCGCGCGGCACCGGGTCGATGTCGCACGCCTCCAGGCGATCGGCGGCTTGCGGCGAGAGCAGAAGGTGGTCGATCCGAATGCCGTGATCGGATTCGAACGCGCGGCGCTGGTAATCCCAAAAACTGTAGCGGCCGGCTTCGGCGTGAAGCGCGCGGAAGGCTTCGGTAAGGCCGAGCGCGAGGATGGCGCGGAATCGCTTGCGGGTGTCGAGGCGAAACAAGGCGTCGTCGGCCCACGCGGCGGGATCGTGGACATCCTCGGGCGCCGGGATGACGTTGTAGTCGCCGCCGAGCACTAGCGGTTCCTCGTGCGCCAGAAGATCCGCCGCGTGATGCCTTAGGCGGTCCATCCAGGCGAGTTTGTAGGGATATTTCTCGCTGTCGACGGGATTGCCGTTGGGCAGATAAATCGAGCCGACGCGCACCCCGGCGTCGCCGGCATCGACCCAGGCCTCGACATAGCGCGCCTGTTCATCGCTCGCGTCGCCGGGCAAGCCCTCGACAATGTCGGTGAGCGGAAATTTCGAGAGAATCGCCACGCCGTTGTAGGATTTCTGCCCGACCACGGCGCACGAATAGCCCAGGTCTTCGATCTCGAGGGCGGGAAAATTCTCCGCCACCGTCTTGGTTTCCTGGAGCAGCACCACATCCGGCGCCGCACCCCGCAACCATTCGAGCACGTTGGGCAAACGCGCCTTGATCGAATTGACGTTCCAGGTGGCTATCTTCATGAGGTCTCGGCCGTCCGGTGTACGAAAGGAAAAGGCCCGCTGTCGAGCGGGCCCTGATTCTAGCGGCGAAAACGCCAGCGGTCATCCGTCGCCTTGTCTTAAATCGCGAATGAGGTTCCGCAGCCGCACGATGACGTGGCATTGGGATTGGAAATGGTGAACATCGAACCATCCAATCCTTCATAATAATCGACTTCCGAGCCTTGCAAGAGGCTCACCGAGGTTTCGTCGATGAGAATCACCGCGTCGTCCCGCATAATACGGAGATCGTCTTCGTTTTCCTTGTCGTCGAGCGAAAAATTGTACTGGAAACCGGAACAGCCGCCACCGAGCACCGCCACCCGCAGCATCGCCGGTTCGGCTTCGCTCGCCACCAGATACTTAATCCGCTTGGCCGCGCTTTCGGTCATCGACAGGCCGTAGTCGGAAGCGGACTTGGCTTTGATTTCGGTCATCGGATCCTCTCAAATCGGGCGTTCGGTATCGGGTACGCCTTATCAAGTCTATTTTGGGTGTTGTCGGGCGCATGTCAATCGTTGAGACGGCAATGCCAAACCGGCGTTGATTGCATGGCGCGCGACGGCTATTTTCGCGAAATGCTTCAAATACCACCCGCGCCGTTCGCTTCGCGGCCGGACCTCAGTCGTGGCCGGTTGCACGCCGAACCCGAAAGCGCCGCGCGAAGCCCGTTTCAGCGCGATCGCGATCGGATCATTCACAGCGCCGCGTTTCGCCGGCTCGAGCACAAGACCCAGGTCTTCGTTCATCATGAAGGCGACCATTATCGCAGCCGATTGACCCACAGTCTCGAGGTCGCCCAAATCGCCCGCTCGGTCAGTCGCGAGCTTGGCCTCAACGAGGATCTCGCCGAAGCGCTCGCCTTGGCCCACGATCTCGGACACACGCCATTTGGCCATGCCGGCGAGGATGCCTTGAGCGCGGCGATGGAACCGTATGGCGGCTTCGATCACAACGCGCACACCTTGCGAATTGTGGTCGAGCTCGAGGGCCGCTACGCCGCCTTTGACGGTCTCAATCTGACCTGGGAAACGCTTGAGGGAATCGTCAAGCACAATGGCCCGATGGATGCCAACACCGTTCCCGAAACGATTTCGCGATATTTGCAACGCCATGACCTCGAGATCGCGACCCACGCCGGCGCGGAAGCGCAAGTCGCCGCCTTGGCCGACGATATCGCCTACAACAATCACGACATCGACGATGGCCTGCGTGCCGGCCTGCTCACCGTCGATGATTTTTCCGACGTCCCGATGGTCGGGCCGGTGTTTCACGAGTTAAGGAAAAATTTCCCCGATCTTGATACCCCACGTCTGGTGCACGAGGCGATCCGCCGGCTGATCAACGCGATGGTCACGGATCTGGTGGCGGAGACCCGGGTCCGAATCGAACGCCATGGTCCACGCACCGTTGAAGAGGTCAGGGGTTTGAGCGAACCGATCGCGGCGTTTTCGACCGAGATGCAAGACAACGATCGAAGCCTGAAGGAGTTCTTGTTTGAACATATGTATCGGCACTTCCGCCTCAATCGGATGGCGAGCAAGGCGCGGCGAGTGTTAACCGATCTCTTCGACTTGCTGTTGTCCGAGCCGCAATGCCTGCCGACGGTATGGTACCAGCGTGCCGATGGCGCCGGGACACCGGTGACAGCACGGCTGGTCGCCGACTATATCGCCGGCATGACCGATAGATACGCAATGGAAGTGCATCAGAAGCTGTTTAATCCGGATGCGCTTTCATGAATGTTTTCAGTTACTTCAATGACGTTGTTCAGGCTGATATAAAAGCGCTGCAAGAAGCCGGTAGCTTACCAGCCGACCTCGACGCATCGCGGGTCGCCGTCGACCCACCGCGCGATGCCGCCCATGGCGATCTCGCCTGCAACGCGGCGATGATGCTGGCCAAGCCGGCCGGCATGAAACCGCGCGACCTGGCGGAGTTGTTGGCCGAGCGTCTGCGCGAGCATCCGCAGATCACCGACGTTGAAATCGCCGGTCCGGGGTTCCTCAATCTGCGCCTCAAAGATGACTATTGGCGCGATCATCTACGCGATGTCCTGGCGGTGGGAGAGGCCTACGGTG
>JAKZSU010000024.1:0-9693 GCA_047517485.1 Alphaproteobacteria bacterium | reverse complement strand
GAAAAACCCCGGCCCAGGATTGCTCCATCAGGCGCCGACGTTTGTCCCCGAAATAGGACCAGCGATCAAACAATTCTCCGGTCCGTCGGTCGCGTAAAGTAAACATGCACAATTATAACCCAGCCGACTCTCATGAGGAATCAACTTTTTACCGCCCCGTCAACTTTCGGGTATAGCTCCGACGCGACGAGCGGACATCACTTGTGGGCCGAGCGTTATGAAGGCGCGATCGAAGGGATTTTCGAGTTTCAAGATCAAGTGCTGGACCAGATCGTCGCCAATTTGGCGGTGGAACTCGTCGGTGCTGATATGGCGGGTGGAAGCGGTCCTGCTGGGACCGACGTGGTCGCGGCCTACGATGCGCTGCTGACCGGACGCAAATTCGCCCGGCGGCGATCGCCGGGAGATTTTAGTCGGGCGATTATTTGGTTCGAGAAAGCAATCGAACTCGATCCCAACTATGGCAGTGCCTACGCCGCCATTGCCGGCGCGTACTGGAATATCGTCAGCTTGGACTGGCATTTCTCGGTCGGCACCGCGTGGGATCATGCGTATGAGCGGATGCTGACCAACTTGGCCAAAGCCAAGGAAATGCCAACCGGGTATGCCTACGCGGTATCGACCGAGATCTTGGCCCGGCACGGGCGGTACGACGAGGCGCTGGCCGATGCCGAACGCGGCCTCGCACTCGAACCCAATAATCCGGAAATCCACATCAGCAAGGCGCGGGCGTTCAACGTGATGGGTCGGGCGGAGGAAGCGGAGCAAAGCGTGCACCGGGCGCTTCGGCTCGACCCTCATCATAAGCCCGACTACTTGCGCGTCCTCGGCCACGCGCTGTTTCATCAAGAACGCTATGACGAAGCCGTGGACGTGCTCGAGCGGGTGATCGGCTTGCAGCCCGACGTCCGGGAAGATTTCGTAACCCTCGCCGCCGCCTACGGCCATCTCGGTCGCACCGCCGAAGCCGATGCGATGATCGAGAGAGGCGATCGGTTATATGACGAGTATCTCGGCTACCCGGTGTCCGTCCAAGAAACTGGCATGTTCTGGTGGTACGGCGATATTTACGACTACGACCAGACCTATCTCGCGCGCCTGCAGGACGGCTTGCGCAAAGCCGGTGTCCAGGAAGGCGCCGGCGAGCCGCAAAGGCTTGCCGAGTACCGCGCCCTGATGAGCAAGGACAACGGCACCTACACCGTCGAGGGCGCGCCGAAAATTACCGTCACCGAGGCCAAAGCGCTGCACGACCGCGGCGTCGTGTTTATCGACGTTCGCAATCCATACAGTTTCCAAAGTGGTCACATTCCAGGAGCGGTGTTCCTCGAACTCACGTCGATGCTGTCCGAGGAAACCCTGGCCGAACACGTCGGCAAGGACGACGAGGTGGTGTTCCATTGCTTCGGCCAATATTGCCCCTATTCCGCCTATGCCTGCGCTAAGGCGATGACCTGGGGCTATACGCGGGTCTACCACTTCGAAAGTGGGTATCCGGCATGGGAAGACGCCGGCTACCCGGCCGAGCAGTCGCCGGGGATGTAGGCGAAGTTCGCCGGTTTGCGCGCGGCGCTACGGCCCCGCCACCTCGATCACCGGCTCGTTCCTGACCGGAAAGTTCACCGAATTGGCGACGAAGCATATTTTGTGCGCCTCGGCGTGGAGCGCCGCCGCGAGCTCGGCGTCAGAGCCGGCGGCGATGGTGACTTTCGGGCGCAGAGTCACGACCGTGAAGCGGCCGGCGCCGGCGGATTCTTCCATGATGCCGATTGCGTCGTCTTGGTAGGCGACCACCGCGACGCCCTTGAGCGCGCAGACCGCGAGATACGACAGCAGGTGGCAGCCGGATAGCGCGGCGACCAGCAGGTCCTCGGGATTATGCAGAGCGTCGTCGCCGCGAAAGGTGGCGTCGGCCGAGGCTTGCAGGCGCGGCTTGCCGGCGACTTCGATGGCGTATTCGCGCGAATAGGACGGGTAGTCGCGGGTCGGCCCTTGAGCGGCGCCGTCCCACACGGTTCGAACATCGTAATGGTGTTGCCTGGTGCGGCTCATGGAGTCCAGCCTACACCTTCGGCGGTGAAACGTCAGATCGTTGGCGAATCGCCCGACGTCGGTTCCGGCTTTACCGCTACATCGACGCGTGGCTCGAGCCGGTTTTTGGCCGGGCCGTCGCGGCTCTCGTCCGCGCGCTTCAAATAATCGACCGCGGCGACAATGTCGGCTGGTTTAATCCCGCGCCAGGCAAACATCGCTCACGCCTTGGCCAGCGCCGGCAGCGCCAGCTCGGGAATCGCGCGGCGATCGGACGCCGCCAGGCGTTCGCAGACCTCGTTGACACAGGCGCCGCACTGCACCGCACAGCCGTGATAGCGATAGACGTCGCGCCAATTAGCGGCGCCGGCGCGGATCGCGGTGTCGATGTTCCGTTCGTTGAGGCGGTTGCAGTTACAGACGATCATCGTCCCGGCACTCGGTCAGTTGAGAATGATTATCAAACTTAATGTGAATGAGAACCATTTTCAATAGCGTTAACAAAAATTAACCCATTTCCCGCGCTGGCAACGCGAAATTATTGCCGTCTCGGACAATCCCGATGACTCGATTTTAACAGACGCCTGTATGATGATCGGCGCCGGCGCACCGCCGGACCCAGATGCCCGCGAATGATGCCCGCGAATGATGCCCGCGAATGACAATGGAGATCGACGATGCAAGGCGAGCCCAAGGTCATCGAGCACCTTAACCTCATCCTCAAGAACGAACTGACGGCGACCAACCAGTACTTCCTGCACGCCCGCATGCTCAAGGATTGGGGACTGCTTCGCTTGGCCGACAAGATCTTCGACGAATCGATCGGCGAGATGAAACACGCCGACGCGATCATTCAGCGAGTCCTCGACATCGACGGTCATCCCAACCTGCAGGATCTGGGGAAACTCAAGATCGGCGAGACGGTGCCGGAGGTGCTGGCCTCGGACCTCTCGGTCGAGGTGGCAAATCAGGGCTGTTTGAAGGACGCCATCGGGGTGTGCGAGAGCAGCCGCGATTTCGTCAGCCGCGAGCTGTTCGAGGGCATTCTGGACGATACTGAGGACCACATCGTGTGGCTGGAAACCCAGCAGCATTTGATCGACGACGCCGGCCTGCAGAATTACCTGCAGGAACAGATGTTCGGCGGCGACTCCTAGACGGAAATGACGATCTTGCCGAAATGACCCGCCGCACGCATGTCGTGATAGGCTTGGCGCGCGTCCTCGAAAGCGACCACATGGTCGATCACCGGCTCTAGCGTGTTGGCGGCGATCGCGTCGTTCATTGCCGTGCACATCGCCCGACTGCCGACATAGATGCCGTTCAGCCTGAGCGAGCCGCGCATGATGCCGACCGGGTTCATCACCCCGCCGGTGAGGATGCCGATCAACGCGACATGGCCGCCGACCCGCGCCGAGGCGACGGATTTCTCCAGCGTGCCGGCGCCGCCGACCTCGACCACGTGATCGACGCCCTCGCCGTCGGTGAGCTCACGCACCCGGGTCTCCCAGTCCGGGGTCTGGCGGTAATTGATCGTCTCCCAGGCGCCGAGGGCGCGGGCGCGGTCGAGTTTTTTGTCGCTGCTCGAGGTGACGATCGCGCGCGCGCCGTGCATCGCGGCGAATTGCAGCGCGAAGATCGACACCCCGCCGGTGCCGAGCAGGAGCACCGTCTCACCGGCTTTCACCCCACCCTTCTCGACCAACGCGTGCCAGGCGGTGAGGCCGGCACAGGGCAGCGTCGCCGCTTGTTCATACGAGAGGTGATCGGGGATCCGCACCACGCCGTCGGCGGGGAACACGACTTCTTCGGCCAACACGCCATCGAGGGCGCCGCCCAAGGCACTTGCCATGGCGCGCGCGGTAATCGGCCCATCGACCCAGCGCCGGAAGAAACAGCCGGCGACCCGGTCGCCGGGGGCGAATTCGGTCACGCCCGGACCCACCGCGACGACTTCGCCGGCGCCATCCGAGTTGGGCACCCGCGGGTAGGAAATATTCCGCGGCCCGGGATCCTCGACGGTCACCAGATCGCGATAGTTGACCGAGGACGCGCGCATGCGCACCAGCACCTCGCCATGCCCGGGCTCCGGCGACGGCCGGTCGGCGAGGGTCAAGGTGTCGATGCCATCGGGCGAAACGATCTCATAAGCTCTCAACGTCGGTGTCCTCCTGGAAAATTATCTAGTCAGTTCAAACGCGCACTAGGTTTTATTTGGCGGTTAGGGATGGCTCTCCAGCCACGCCGCCGCGCGGGCCTCGGCGGCGGCGATCTGCTCTTCCGACAGCTCGCCCCGGGTTCGATCGAGTGCTTGGCCGGCACCGCGGACGTCCTTTTCGGTGGCGATACGAAACCACATGTACGCGATCACCGGATCGCGCTCGACCCCCTTGCCGATGGCATGGACGACACCGAGATTGACCAGGGCATGGCTGTAGCCCTGCTCGCCGGCGGCCTTGAACCATTTGACCCCCTCGGCCTCGTCGATCGCGACACCCGAGCCGCGCATATAGGCGATCGCCAGATTGTATTGCGCCTCGACATGGTCGTTCTCGGCGGCGGTCAAGTACCACTGGCTGGCGAGCGTATCGTCCTGCGGCACGCCCTGGCCGCGATC
Source organism: Alphaproteobacteria bacterium (assembly GCA_047517485.1). Lineage (GTDB taxonomy): Bacteria > Pseudomonadota > Alphaproteobacteria > UBA7887 > UBA7887 > JAKZSU01. The sequence goes on along the minus strand of JAKZSU010000024.1, from coordinate 5,045 downwards.
GATCATCAGCGCGATGGCGAACTGCGCGTCGGCATGGCCTTGCGCGGCGGCAAGATGAAAATAACGTCCCGCTTCGTCGAAATTCTGCTTGCCCCCGCGCCCCTCGGCGTTGAGCAAGCCCATGTGATACTGCGCGGCCGCATCGCCGGCCTCGGCCAACGGCTGCCACTCGGCGCGCGCGGCCGCGAAATCACCCGTGCTCGCGGCCGCCATTCCGGCGTCGAAATCGGCGTGCGCGGGCGCGCATGCCGCCCACAGCAAGGCGGCGGTGATGATTACTCTATACATCGCGATTCCGCTCTAGAGGTGCCCCAGACCGCTCCACAGTTTGTAATCTTCGCGGAATTGTCGTAGCGACTCCCAGACCCGGGCGAAATCCTCGTTGTTGGCGGATTCCTCCGCCACCACCTCGGCCCACGCGGTTTCGAGCGCGGCGAGGATCTCCGGCGACCAGCGATGGAAGGTCACCCCCTTGGCCTGGAGTTCCTTGAGCGCGGCGAACTGCATCGCCTCGCCTTCGGCGATGCCGACGGTGACACTGTCGCCGCACGCCATCTCGATGATCGCCTGGTGCGCCGGGCTCAAACTGTCCCAGCGCTCCTTGTTGATGATCAGTTCGAGAAAGCTCGACGGCTGATGCCAACCGGGAAAGTAGTAATGCTTGGCGATCTGATAGAAGCCGAGGTCGAGATCGATCGCCGGCATGGAGAATTCCGTGGCGTCGATGGTGCCAAGCTCAAGCGCCGGGAAGATATCGCCACCGGCGAGCAGTTGGGTTGAGACGCCGAGCTTCTCCATCACCTTGGCGCCGAGGCCGAAGAAGCGCATTTTCAGGCCCTTGAGATCCTCGAGGCTGGTGATCTCCTCGCGGAACCAGCCCGAGCCTTCCGCCGAAATCATGCCGCATTGGAGGGGGTGAATATTGTACGGCGCGTAAAGCTCCTCGCTCAGCTCCTTGCCGCCGCCGAATTGCAGCCAGGCGAGATATTCGCCGGGATCGGGGCCGAACGGCACCGCGGCGAAAAACTGCATCGCGGGAATCTTGCCCGCCCAATAGCCCGACGAGGACCAGCCCGCGTCGAGCGCGCCGCTGGACACCGCGTCGAAAATCTCCAACGCCGGCACCAGCGCGCCCGGCTCATAGAATTTCATCCGCAAACTGTCATTCGACGCGGTCTGGATGCGTCGCTCGAAGCGCTTGCCGAGGGTGCCGAGCTGCACCAGCTCGCCGGGGAAGGAACTCGCCATTTTCCAGCGCACCGACGCCGGCCCCTCGGCGGCCACAACTTCCACGGCCGGCGCGTCGCCGCCTCCGCCAGGGGGTGCCAAGCCGTATAGTCCGATGATGGCACCAAGAATTAGCCCGACAATGCCGGTTACAATGACTTTCATGTGGCGGTTCCCTTTGTCGCTCCGGTGGATCGGCGGCCATGATACGGCGCTTGTTCTCCGATCACCAGCCGGTGGTGCAGCCAGTGCTGCGATGGTGTCGTGCAATGCCCCGGAATCGGGCTATACGGGGGCATAATATTCGACCGGAGGGAGACCGGAATGGCGAGATTTGGCGCGGATGATCTGCGGGACATGTGCCACGCGACCTTCGTGGCGGCGGGATTTGCGTCCGACCGGGCACGCCAGATCGCCCATTTGATGGTCGAGGCGAATCTGGTCGGCCACGATTCGCACGGTGTGCGTCACATTCCGATCTATGTCTCGCGCGTTCGCGACGGTCTGATCGTGCCCGAAGGCGAGCCCGAGATTGTGTCCGAGACGCCGACCACGGCGATTCTCGACGGCAAGCGCACGCTCGGCCACATCGCCGCCGCGCGCGGTCTCGAACTGGCGATCGAAAAGGCACGAAAGGCTTCGATCGGCGCGGTCGCGGTGCGCAATCAGGAACATGTCGGACGCGTCGGCGCCTACCCCGAGATGGCGGCGAACGCCGGGTTCGTCGGCATCACTTTTTGCAACGGCCAGGGGCGTGGCATCTCGATCGCCGCGCACGGCGGCCTCGAGGCCCGCATGGGCGCCAACCCGTTTACCGCCGCGTTTCCCAATCCCGACGGCGATCCGATCCTGCTCGACATCTCGACCTCGGCGCTGGCGATCAACAAGATCCGCCAAGCCAAGGACCGCGGCGTGGCGCTTCCCGAAGGCGCGATCGTCGATGCCGCCGGCGAACCCAGCACCGATCCCGACGATTTTCTCAAACGCGGCGGCGCCGCGCTGCCCCTCGGCGGGCTGCTGTACGGCCACAAGGGGTTCGGCCTGGCGGTCATCGTCGATCTGTTTTGCGGCCTGCTCGGCGGCTCGGGCACCGCGCGCCACCATGACGACGTCAAACTGAACAACGGCACCTTCCACATCGTCATCGACCCGCGCGCGTTTATCGACGACGCGGCGTACGCGGCGGAAATCCGGACCTATACAGACTATCTCCACGCCAGCACGCCGCTCCCGGGCAGCGATGGCGTGCGCCTGCCGGGCGAATTCGAGCGCGACAATCGCGCCGAGCGGAGCGCTAACGGCATCGAGATCGAGGACGCGGTATGGCACAATATCGTCGCGACGCTCGAGCGCCTGAATGTCCCGGCCCCCGAGCCACTGGCCGGACCTAGCTAAGCCTGTCGCAAGCCTTGGACCGCGCGCGCCAGGATTTGCCGGCCGCGCAGGAACACCAGTTCTTTCCGGTCGTCGTCCTCGGGATAGAACCGTTCGCGCATATCGGCCTTGATTTTCCGGCCAAGCGCGGACTCGAGATCGCCGCGCTGGTGCAGCCAATTGTCCGCCCGCACCGCGTACAGAACGTCCTCGATCGGGTAGGTGCCGAACTCCATGGTAACCGCGGTGAGTTCGGACTTGCCGAGCATTTCGGTCAACGCCGAATCGATCAGGCCGTCGCTTCGAGCCGCCGAAATCGTCGTGCCGTCGGCGAGTGAGGCCAACCCGTGGCCATACCACCGGGTCAGGCGATCGGCTTCGGCGCTCCCCTTGGCGGCGCGATGAATCAGTTCGGCGGCACCGAAGGGGCCGAGTCCGGTGTGAATGTCGATGAAGGCGACATGTGACGCGCCCTGGACGAAACGGCCGGCGATGTCGCGAAAGGTTCGGTTCGACCAGGTCGGTTCGCGGCCGCCGTAGAATACGCCGTCGGGCGCACAATATTGCCCGCCGCTGATGATCGCCTGCGCCTTGAAGTCACCCTGCGCCTCGACAATTCGATCCCACGCGGCATCGAAGGCCCGGGCGCTGTCCCGGTCCCAGCATTCGGGCAGGATGACCGGCATCAGCGCGCGGTACTCGGGATCGTCGGTGCCGGTCTCCGGGTGGCTGATGAAATTGCGATTGAGATCGACATTGTCTTCGTTGACCCGCCGCAACCAAGCGAATCCGTGCGGATTGATGGCGTGGACAAGCACCACCCGAACCTCGCCGCCGATGGCGCGATAGTGGGCCGATCTCAGCCAGCCGACGGCAATCCCCGAGCCGCAAAATCCTTCGACGCCGTGGGTGCCGATGTTGACGACGAGAACCCGGCTGGCCGACGAATTGCCGAGCAAGGCAACGTCGGTGCACAGCGGATCGCCGCCCGGAGACTCGCCGCCGGTCTCGAAGCTGACGATTTCGGCGCCGGCGCTTTCGGCGGCCTCGAGAAATTTCAGCCGTGCCGACGCATAATCATGAGCAAAATAATTGAGGCAATCCATCGCCGCGGCGCTTCAATCGCCGGTGACATCGGCGAGGAAGCGTTCGAGTATCGGATCGAACTGGTCTGGCGCTTCCCAGAACGGCGCATGGCCGAGACCATCGAGAATATGCACCGTGGCCTCCCACAGGTTCACGTAATCGACGCTTTTGACGTAGTCGTTGTTGACGAAGGGCTCGCCGCCGCCGTTGACCACCGCCAGGGGGGTGGACGAGGTTGCGACGATTTCGCGTTGATTGGCGCCGACCCCGGCGACGAACGAGGCGACCATCAGTTCGCGGGCGCGCCCGTCGGCGCGGCGTACCGCGTCGAGCAGGAAATCCTCGAACGGCGCATGGTCGCCACAGGTGGCGTGGGCATAGGCGTCGGCCTCGGCCTCGGAGAACACCGGCTGTCCGGCCAGTCCCATGTGTTCCGAGGGCAGAAACCCGGCCGCCAGCGCCCCCTCTTCCTGGCCAATCGGCGGTGTCCCACTGATCATCAGCGCGTTCACCTCGACATAACGCCCCATCATCTCGATGCCGATGTGGCCGCCCAACGACCACCCGACGACGGTCGCGCGGTCGATGCCGAGGGCGCGCAATACCTCGATCGCGGCATCGGCGTAACCCGGCATGCAATAGGTTCGCGGCGGATCGGTGGCATCCGCCGAGGCGCCGTGGCCGGGCAGATCCATCGCGACGAGGCGGTAAATATCGCCGATAGGCCCGTTCATTTGATTGCGAAATACCTCTTTGCACGACGAATTGCCGTGGATCAGCAGAACGGCGGGCCCGTCGCCGGGGCTTTCCGACACCGCGATTTGGCAATGGCTGGTCTCGATTTGGCTGTGCTTTACGCTCATCGCACTTCCTCGTTCCGACGAAAAAACCCTTCAAGCTTGAGACTTCTCTCCATAGCATGGCAGCGGGCGCAATGATTTGCGCAACGCAGGATTTGCTTTGAAAGACGATTTAATGCCGAATTTTGCCGGCATGCGGGCGATGACCGGCGGGTATGACGCGGGGGGGATAGCCGATGGCGGCGCGCGTTGAGGACAGTTCGCAACTGACCATGCCCGAGGGGCCCGGCGCGACCATCGAGGACAAGGTCGCCGCCATGGGCGCCGATTTCGAGTGCCGTCAACTCGAGGAGCCGCTGCACGGCGACGGCTATTCGGTGCGCATCATGTCCAAGGACTCGGATGCCTGTGGTTTTACCGAAACTGGGTATCCACTTCGCTCTCGTATCCCCTACATTTGGTTTCCGAGGCTGCGATGACCGCCGACTAGGCCCTTGTAGGGGACCGGCTCGTGCTGCACCGCCTGCTGGAGCAGTCGGAAGAAAAGCAGGCCACGAG
>JAKZSU010000023.1:0-17682 GCA_047517485.1 Alphaproteobacteria bacterium | reverse complement strand
GACGAGCCAAGCTCGCCCGCATTTACCACAGGCCCATCAACAGCAACTTTCTTCTCAAAATTATCGGTCATGTTCCGGTCCTCCTTGGACACTTCGATTAAGCCAATTCTGTGTCCAAGGAAATCGGGTCCGACTCAGCCGATTCAATCGATTCGCCGGCCTATCCAAAAGATCTCAAACAGCGCGCCCGGGTCAACGCGTCGATGGATTGGTTCAATACCGATTTCTATCGCGAGTTCGGCTACGGCCTGATCTACCCCCAGCTCTTTCCCCATCACAAACGCCAAAGCGATGAAGCGCAGTCGGCGACGATCGCCTGGGCGCAGGAAAAAGCGCGCGACCGATTTCGGGTTCTCAACGACAGTTGGATCGGGCCCGATCAAGCCTATCTTTGCGGCGATACGCTGACCATTGCTGATTATTTCGGCGCCGAATTCGTATCGGTCGGCGATATTATTCGCTGCGACTTGTCGCGGTATCCCAACATTTCGCGCTGGATCGCCACCATGAAAGCGCTACCGAGCTGGGCCTCGGTCCATGAAATCGCCGACGGTTTCGCCGCCTCGCTCCGCGAACAGGAGTTCGCGAGAATTTAGAAACCGAAATAGCGGGTGAATTTCTCCAGCGGTTCGCGTTCGGTTTCCAGGGTGTTTTCGATCGCCTCGAGGTCGGCGTAGCCGATCGACATGCCGCAGATGACGATTTGCTCGTCGGGGATGTCGAGGTGCCGGCGAATGATCGTGTGGTATTTGGAAAACGCGACCTGCGGGCAGGTGTGCAGGCCATGCCCGCGCGCCGCCACCATGATGTTTTCCATGAACATGCCGTAGTCGAGCCAGCTGCCGATCTCGAGGACCCGGTCAATGGTGAAGATCAGACCCACCGGCGCGTCGAAAAATAGAAAATTGCGCGCCATTTGCTGGCGCATTTTATCTTTGTCCGCGCGAGTGATATCGAGCAGTCCGTACAGATCCCAACCGATCTTGCGCCGGCGGCTCTTATAAGGTTCGGGAAACTGCTCGGGATAATACGGAAACTCGGCGGCGTGTTCTTCGCCATGATTGAGGCTGGCATCGACCAAGGCGTCTTGCAAAGCCGCCTTTTGCTTGCCGGCCAACGCGCAGACCTGCCACGGCTGCATGTTGGTGCCGCTTGGTGCGCGGCTGGCCACGGTCAATAAGTGATCGACCATCTCGCGTGATACCGGGGTCGGTAAAAAGCGACGGATCGACCGTCGCGATGCCACCGCCTCGTCCACCGCCGCCGCGCCTACAAGGTGTGCGTCAGTGGCGCGCTGGTTTTGATTTCCATCCATGGCGCACCCTTACCTCAAAAGCTGACCAATGAGATAGGAGAGAAATCGACCTCTGCCGTGAATTACGGTCGGAGCTCGACGTAGTTGACCAGTTTTTTGACCCCACTGGTGTCTCTAGCCGCCGCCAGGGCATCGTCGAGTTCGGCTTGGCTGAGCGCCCGGCCGATCAGATAGACCGTCGAAAATGAATCCGTGGTCACCCGGTAATTGACTTCGTTGACGCCGGTCGCCGGAACGACGGCCGCCGCCACCTTGGCTTCCAGCGTCAGCGTGTCGGCCCAAGACAGCAGGGCATCGCCCTCGGCCTCTTGCTCGGCCTCGCTCATTTGGGTGACGTGCCAATAGAGTTCCTTGACCCCGGAAATCGCCTTGATATCGGCGAGGAAGGCGTTGTAGTCCGCCGGGTCTTCGATAATCCCAGTCATCAGCAGCCGTTGTTCGTATATTTCGGTCGAGACGCTGATGATGCCGGAGTCGGCCATCGCCTTGTTGGCATCCAAAACGATACGATTGTCGGTCGCGATATCGGAAAAGCTGCGATCCTCGATCACCCGTTCCGCTATGGTTAACGGGCTGACCACGGCGGTGCACGCCGCCAAGGCACTCGCCACGCCGACGATCACCATGGTCCCGAACGTCGCTTTCGATCCAAACATTGCCTATCTCCCCTGTCCTTCGACCATAGAACATAGTGTTGGCGTGCGAAAAACGGAACCGCGCCGACCGATCGCGCTCTGTTGACCCGAATGTGATGTGCCAAGTCGCGCAACTCGACCCACTATACCCGCTCGGAAATCGCGAATGGGCGAGGCGCCGGTCGGTGAGATTCTTGGTTATACTGTCTATGATGTACGCCTTGGCGGTGCCCGCCGATGCCGAGGACTCTATGCCGCCCGATCCGGTCGCGCCGATGGACGATCAGGTTTGCCTGGATCTGTACGCCCGCTATCGCACGCTTATCGATCACCTGAGCGAACAAGCCGATGCCTGCCACGCCGAACGACCGACTTATGTTCAGGGCCGCTACGGCCATGATTTCGGCGCGGGCGAGTACGCGCGTCACGTGGTGGAAAAATGTCGCGTCTACGTCGATCGCTGCACCGTGCTTGCTCAGGCGGCGATGCCGGCCGTGAGACGATGCCGAGCCGCCTTGCCGAACTGACCGCCACGCTCCGATTTCCGCAACGCGGACCTGACGCTGGTGCGACTTGCCCCGCGGGTGGGGAATGCTGCTACGATAGCGGCGCCGCCGAGATCTCCGGACTCGCGGTCAATAAATCGGCGACAAGGGGGTAATCAATGGCCAAGGCCCAGGCGAAGGTACTCGACAACAAGCAACTTCCGCCCGAGCGGCTCGAGGGGCTCTACACCACCATGCGACGCATTCGTGCGTTTGAGAAGCGGACAAACGAGTTGTTCGACGATGGCGTGGTGAAGGGAACCGCCCACAGTTACATGGGCGAGGAGGCAATCGCCTCCGGCGTCTGCGCGGCGCTCAATGACGACGACTATATTTCGAGCTATCACCGCGGCCATGGCCATTGCATCGCCAAGGGCGCGAGTCTCGATCGCATGATGGCCGAACTCATGGGACGCGATACCGGCTACTGCCGGGGGCTCGGTGGCTCGATGCACATCGCCGACATGAACCTCAATATTCTCGGCGCGAACGGGATCGTCGGCGCCGGAATGCCGCTTGCCACCGGCGCCGCCTTGGCCGCGAAACTGCGCGGTAAAGGCCAGGTCGCGGTCTCGTTTTTCGGCGATGGCGCGAACAATCAAGGGGTGTTTCACGAATCGCTCAACCTGGCATCGGTATGGAAGTTGCCGATCGTTTTCGTCTGCGAAAACAATCAGTACGCGCTCTCGACGTCGTACCGCAACACCACCGCGGTCCCGCAAGTGGCGAACCGGGCACCGGCCTATGGCATTCCCGGCATTACCATCGACGGCAACGACGCGGCCGAGGTCTATCTGGTGGTGCAGGAAGCGATCGACCGCGCGCGCGCCGGGGAGGGGCCGACCTTGGTCGAGGCGATGACCTATCGCTGGGGCCAGCATTCGATGCGGGTCAATTTGCGCGATCCGCGTCCCGAGGACGAGATCGAAGAGTGGATGGCGCGCGATCCGATTCAGCATATGGAGAAAGTGCTGATTGACGCCCGGGTGCCGAAGAAACGCCTCAAGGAAATCGAAGACACGGTCGATGCCGAACTCGAAAGCGCTGTGTCATTCGGCATCGATGGCATCGAGCCGACCGAGGAGACCATGCATAACGCGGTCTACGCGCCGCACCCCTCGGTCACCGAGCCCGGACCGTCGGGGACGCGCGAGCTGTCGTTTACCGACGCCTTGAACGAAGCGCTTCACCAGCAAATGGAGCGCGACGACGACGTCATCATGATGGGCGAGGATATCGGGCTCACTGGCGGAATATTCCAAGTCACCAAGGGCCTGCATGACCGCTTCGGTGACGAGCGCGTGCGCGACACGCCGATCTCGGAAGCGACTTTTGTCGGCTGCGGGGTTGGCGCGGCGATCGCCGGCTTGCGCCCGGTGGTCGAGATCCAGATTTTCGATTTCGTCGCCCTGACCATGGACATGCTGGTCAACCAGGCCGCCAAGTTCCGTTTCATGCTCGGCGGCAACGCCACCGTACCGTTGGTCGTGCGCGGCCCCCAGGGCGGCGGCATTCGCCTCGCCGCGCAGCACAGCCAAAGCCTCGAGGCGTGGTTTGCCCACGTGCCCGGTCTGGTGGTGATGGCGCCATCGACGCCGTATGACGCCAAGGGCATGCTGATCACCGCGATCCGCGACGACAATCCGGTGATCTTCCTCGAATCGAAGCTGCTTTATATCGGCCAACCGGGGCCGGTGCCGGAGGAATATTACGCCATTCCTGTCGGCAAGGCGGACATCAAGCGCGCCGGCGAGGACGTCACCGTGGTTGCCACCGCGTCGATGGTGCCGCGCGCGCTCGCCGCCGCCGCGATCCTCGAGCGCGACGGCATCAGCGTCGAGGTGGTCGATCCCCGCACCCTCAAGCCGCTCGACGAAGACACTATTCTTGAGTCGGTCAAGAAGACCAACCGCCTGCTGATCGTTCATGAAGCGTGGCGCAGCGGCGGCTTTGGCGCCGAAGTGTCGGCGATGGTGGTCGAGAAGGCGTTCGACTATCTCGACGCGCCGATCGCGCGCATCGGCGCCCCCGATACGCCGATGCCGTATAACGACGAACTCGAGCGCATCGCGATCCCGTCGCAGGAGCGTATTATCGAGGGTGTGCGAGATCTCCTTAAATAGCCACCGATAAAATAGCAGGATAACAATATGAAAGTTTCCGACGCGATTGCCGAGGTCCTCAAGCGCGAGGGCGTCGAGGTGATGATCGCCTATCCGGTCAACCATGTGATCGAGGCGGCGGCGCGCGCCGACATTCGCACCGTGATCGTCCGCCAAGAACGCATCGGACTGCACATGGCCGACGCCATGGCACGGCTGTCGAGCGGCAAGACCATCGGCGTATTCGCGATGCAGCACGGCCCGGGCACCGAGAACGCGTTCGGCGGCGTCGCCCAGGCCTATTCGGAATCGGTGCCGATCCTGATAATCCCGATGGGCTATCCGCGGGCGATCGCGCACATTCATCCCAATTTCAGCGCCGTCGATAATTTCGGCCACGTCACCAAGTCGCTCGAGCCGCTGACCAGCGCGGGCGAGGTGGCGAACGTGTTTCGCCGTGCCTTCACCCAAATGCGCAACGGCCGCCAGGCGCCCGCGCTCGTCGAAGTCCCCGCCGATCTGGTCAACGCCGAATTCGAAGGCGAGCTCGACTATACGCCGACTTTTTCCACCCGCTCCGGCCCCGATCCCGCCGCCGTTCGGACCGCCGCCGAGGTTTTGGTCGCGGCGAAGAATCCGGTGATTTATGCCGGCCAGGGTGTCCATTACGCCGCTGCCTGGCCGCAGTTGCTGCAACTCGCCGAACGCCTTGCCGCGCCGGTCACCACCAGCATCAGCGGCAAGAGCGCGTTTCCCGAGAACCACCCGTTGTCACTGGGAACCGCCGGCCGCTCTATGGCACGCCCGGTCTACGATCACGTCCACGGCGCCGACGTGATTTTCGGCATCGGCTGTAGTTTCACCACCACCGGTTTCGGCATGAAGATGCCGACCGACAAGACGGTGATTCACGCGACTCTCGATCCCACCGATCTCAACAAGAACCTGGTCGCCAAGCACGCCCTGATCGGTGACGCCGCGCTTACCCTTGATGCGCTCAACGCCGAGGTCGACGCGCGGCTCGGTGACCAGACCCGCGACAGCGCGCCGATCGCCAAGACCATCGCCGAGGGCCGCAAGGTCTGGCTCGCCGAGTGGATGCCCAAGCTCACCTCCGACGAGACACCGCTGTCGCCCTACCGGGTGCTATGGGATCTCGCCAACACCGTCGATCGCGACAATGCCATCGTCACCCACGATGCCGGCAGCCCGCGCGATCAGATCATCCCGTTTTGGGATGCCACCACGCCGCTCTCTTATATCGGCTGGGGCAAGACCACCCAGCTCGGCTACGGTCTCGGGCTCGCCATGGGCGCCAAGCTGGTGCAGCCCGACAAGCTGTGTATCAATGTCTGGGGCGACGCGGCGATCGGTTTTACCGGCATGGACTTCGAGACCGCGGTGCGCGAGCGCCTCCCGATCCTGTCGATCTTGCTCAATAATTTCTCGATGGCGATCGAACTGCCGATCATGAAGGTGGCGACCGAAAAATACCGCTCGACCGACATCTCCGGCGACTATGCGGCGATGGCGCGCGCCTTCGGCGGCTACGGCGAGCGGATCACCGATCCGGCGGAAATCATCCCCGCCATCCGCCGCGGCATCGAGCAAACCGAGAACGGCACCCCGGCGCTGCTCGAATTCATCACCTCGAAGGAAAACACGGTCTCGACGTTCTAAGTCACAGGTAGCACACCCTACAATCCCCTCCCCACACCGTGGGGTAGAGTTAGGGTGGGGGGACCCTTCGGAAATCGTTTGGCTTCGCCTTCGAAAAAGTCGCGCACGGACAGGAGTCGGCCGGTCTATTGGGAAGCGTCCCCCTCATCCCGACCTTCTCCCGCGAGGGGAGAAGGAGAAGAAGTGCTGTCTCAATTGTCCCGCCGGCACTGGCGTCCGCCGCTAATCGTTCAACGTCGCGCGGGTAAAATGTTCGACATGATCGAGCAGCGCGTCGCTTGCCGCGGCCGCGCCGTCGGCATCTTCATCGGCGATCGCGAAGGCGATCGCGCTATGCAGGGCGGCGGCGTCTATTACCGAGGAATGGCGGTGTTGGTGGACGAACCAGAAGCGCCGCGACCGGCCCTGCATCAGCGACGCCGCTTCGGCCGCGAACTCGTTGTTGGCCGCCGCCAGCAGCAGATCGTTGAACCCGCGGTCGGCGCGGGTGAACAGCGCTTCGTCGTCGGCCGCGCCGGCGGCGGCGAACTCGGCGGCGATCTGGCGAAACGCGGTCGCTTGCGCCGTGCTCCGCCGCGTCGCCGCGCGCGCCGCCAGCAAGCGGTCGACGACGCGGCGAACTTCGAGCATGCGCAATTGCTTGCCGACGTCGAGGTCGGTCACCAGCATGCCACGGCGCGGCAGGACGCGGATCAATCCCTCGCGGGATAGGCGTTGTAACGCTTCCCGGACCGGGGTCCGGCTCATGCCGAGCCGCGTCGCCAGCACCGCTTCCGAGATCGCCGATCCGGCCGGAAGCTCGAGGGTGACGATCATTTCCTCCAGCGCGTCGTAGGCCTGATCCTTCAGGCTGGCATCCGTCTCGCGGGTCAACGGCATCATCGGAGAGTTCATTGGAGGTCCATTATACGCAGGCTGATATATCAAACGTGCACGACTGAGACTGACTATCAGTATGGTGATATTTATGGCAAATGAAATCCCCATCGTGCGCTAACCCGGCCGCGACCGTTCGAAAGGGGACCTCCATGCGTGTCATCTTCCATTTTCGCGCCGGCGAATGGCTGCGCGGACGCCTCGTGGCGCTGGCCGACGACGCCGATCTCGACGTCGCGATCGTCGCGCCCGACGACCAGGCCGGCTTCACCGCCGCCTTGCCCGATGCGAACGTCATCTGGCACGTGTTGGAGCCCTTGACCGCCGCCCACATCGCCGTCGCGCCGAACTTGAAACTGGTGCAAAAGATCGGCATCGGCGTCAACACCATCGACATCGAAGCCGCCTCTGCGCGCGATATCGCGGTCTGCAACATGCCCGGCACCAACAGCCCGGCGGTGGCGGAAATGGCGGTGGCGCTGATGCTCGGCTGCCTCCGCCGCATCCCGTTTTTCCATCAGGCGACGCGCGCCGGCGAGGGCTGGGCCCAACCCGTCGATATCGGCGAGGGCTGCGGTGAAATTCGCGGCCGCACCGTCGGTCTGGTCGGCTTCGGCGCGGTACCCAGCCTGCTCGCGCCGATCCTTACCGCCTTGGGCGCGCGAGTCATTTACAGCGAGGTGATCGACAAGCCCGACCTGCCGTACGAACGTTTCGCGGTCGACGATTTGCTGACGGAAGCCGATATCGTCTCGCTCCATGTGCCGCTATTTCCCGACACCGAAAAAATGATCGACGCGGCGGCGCTGGCGCGGATGAAACCGGGCGCGATCCTAATCAACACCGCGCGCGGCGAGCTGGTCGATCAGCCGGCGCTGGTCGCGGCGCTGCGCTCGGGCCGCGTGCCGGTCGCCGGCCTCGACGTGCTCAACCAGGAACCGGTCGACCCCGACGATCCGATCCTCACCTTGGACAATGTGATCACCACGCCGCACATCTCGTGGCTGACTCGGGAGACCCTGACCCGCAGCATCACCGTGGCGTTCGACAATTGCAATCGCCTGCGCGACGGCCGCCCATTCGTCCATCAAGTGAATTAGGCGCGCGCCACTTTCCGCCTCCGACCGGGGCGGCGGCGTGCCAGGATGCCCGAGCTGGTGATGATCTCGGAGACCAGTTCTTCCTGGCGATAGGCCATCACATGGACGCCGGAAATGCCCTCGATCTCGGCGATTTCCTGAATCAGATCGATGCATAAATGCTTGCCTTCGCGGCGTTGATCCTCGGCGCCCTCTAGGCGCTCAATGATCGCATCGGGAATATGGACGCCGGGCACGTTGCCGCGGATCCAGCGCGCCGCGCGCGCCGACTTCAGCGGCCCGACCCCGGCGAGGATGAAGCATTCTTGGTGCAGACCGAGATCGCGCACCCGCGCCATGTAGGTCTTCAACATCGCGATATCGAAACAATACTGGGTTTGCACGAATTGTGCCCCGGCGGCGATTTTTTTCGCCAACCTGAGCGGTCGCCACTCATAGGGCGGCGCGAACGGGTTCGCCGCGGCGCCGAGGAACACGTTGGGCGGTGACGCAATTTTCCGACCCGACAGGAACCGCGCCTCGTCGCGCATTGCGCGGATGGTCTCCAGCAAGGTCACCGAGTCGAGATCGAACACCGGTTTGGCTTGTGGATGATCGCCGGTTTCGACCCCGTCGCCGGTCAGACACAGAATATTGCTCACCCCCATCGCCGCGGCGCCGAGGACATCGCCCTGGATTGCGATCCGATTGCGGTCGCGACACGAGATTTGCATGATCGTCGAATAGCCGGCACGGGTCAGCAACGCGCAGATGCCGACGCTCGACATGTGGCAGTTGGCGCCCGACGCATCGGTCGCGTTGATCGCGTCGCACACCTCGGACAGCACCAGCGCGCGGCTATAGACGTCTGCCGGGTCGGCGGAATCGGGTGGATTGAGCTCGGCGGTGACCGCGAACCGTCCGGCGCGCAAGGCGCGCTCTAGGCGTCCGGCGGAACTGTGGCCCGCGACGGTTGGTCGGGCATAGGAGTCGCCCTTGGTCGGCGGGCTCATTGGCGCGCCTGTTCAGCGGCCGCCGCGTCGGCATCGCGCAGCAAGTTGATCCACGCCGAGGTGTCTTTGCGGCGATGATCGACCGGCGCCATTGGTGCGGCCAACGCCGCGTCTCCGTCGATCGCCTTGGCGCCGTCCCAAGCGGCGACCCAGACGCAGCGCATGGCGGGCTTGATCTCGCATCCGCCATCCGGTCTGACCCCACCGCACGGGCCATTGCGGAGTTGCTTTGGGCAGGTCATCGGACACACCATGCCGGTCTGGGCCAGCGCGCAATCGCCGCACATCCGGCAATCGAACAACAGGCCTTTCAAGGGGCGTTCGATCAGGGCGATCGGTCGATCGAGACGGTCGTAGCCGATGCCGCGCAGAAGCGGTTTGACGAATTCGAAAACATCGCGCGAGCGTCGATACAATAAATTGAGCAGGCGGGCGTTGCGACTCGACCAGCGGCGTATCGCGTGCATTGGCCAGACCCTACCGAGCCCGCCTCGGCGGCGGACACAGAGGCGGCACTTCTGCCTCGACAAAGCGTGTGTTATAGGGCATATTCATCAACTGATATTTCAGTTGTATGCAGTAGTGACGCGATCCTACGGACGTGTCAAGCGAGGACCATCGGCGAATGGGCCATATACAATCCTTGGGCAAGCGCATCGAACTGGTCTCGATGGACAAAGTGTGCGGCGACATCAGCATCGCCTTGTACGAGGCGGCAGACGACAACGGTTCCGCCACTTTTCTCATCCACACCTACAGCCATCTCGACGGCGCGTCGGCGCGAATCGCCTTCATCGTTCGCGCCATGCAGGTGCTCGGCGGCATGGATCCGGTCCCCGGCGTCGGCCACGGCGTGCGGTTCTCCTGCGGCGCCACCCACGCGCTCGGTTGCCGGCGGATCTTTCTCGAGGCCTGCAAGCTGGCCAGCGACGCGGTTTTGGCCGAAAAGCCGCTGACGATATTCGACAAAAAGAGCGAGCGCACCGTCACCGTGTCGAGCCGCGGTGCTGGCGACTATGGCTTGAGCGCCGATGGCGAGGAAGATGGTCGTGACCGCCGCGTTGGCGCCATCGCCAAGGGACTGATCAAGCTCGCCCAGACCGAGGCGCTCGCCGACGACGCGGTGCGCTTCTCCTGTGGCCAGACCCACGATGCGATGGTTGGCTTGCTACTGCCGCGGGCGCTCAACGTTCGCGCGGCGATGCGCGAACAGGAAGACCAAGCCGGCCGTGGCGTGCTCGCCGCACCAAGCGCACAAACGTAAGGGGAGGCTCGATATGATGACCGAACAGACGACCCCCGTGAGCCCGATGACCAGCCGCGAACGCGTGCTGGCGGCGCTCCGTCGCGAGCCCGTCGACCGCACGCCGGTGTGCAACCCGACCTCGGTCGCCACCGTCGAGCTGATGGATCTGGTGCAGGCCAATTTCCCCACCGCCAATCGCGAGCCCGAACTGATGGCGCGGCTCGCCGCGACCAGCTACACCGAGCTCGGTTTCGACTCGGTCATGCCGGTGTTCTCGATCATCCAGGAATCCGCCGCGCTGGGCTGCAAGATGCAGTGGGAGCAGAAGGACAACTGGCCGACGGTGCGGATGAGCGAGCCGATCTGGCACGGTCCCGAGGACATCGTCGTGCCCAACGATTTCATCAAGCGCCCGGACACCGAATGCGTCCTCAAGGCGATCAAGATCCTCCGCCGTGAGCTCGGGCCCGATGTCGCGATCATCGGCAAGACCATGGGGCCGTGGTCGCTCGCCTATCATTGTTTCGGGGTCGAGCCGTTCCTGCTGATGTCGCTCGACGATCCGGGACGCACCAAGGCGGTGCTCGATCGCTTGAAGGAGGCCACCGTACAATTCGGCCTGGCGCAAATCGATGCCGGCGTCGATGCCCTGACCCTGCCCGATCACGCCACCGGTGATCTGGTCAGCGGCGAGTATTACGAACGCTATCTGAAAGACCTGCACATCGAGATGGTCGAGCGCATCCCGATCCCGCTGATCCTCCACATTTGCGGCCGCACCGTCGACCGCATGGGCTTCATCGCCGAAACCGGCATGGCCGCGTTCCATTACGATTCCAAGAATAAACCGGAAGAGGCGATGGAAGCGGTGCACGGCGGCATCGCGCTGGTCGGCAACATCAACAATCCCGAGACTCTGTTCTCCAAGGGACCCGAGGAAGTTCACGCCGAGGTCGTGCGCAATCTCGAGGCTGGGGTGCAACTGATCGGACCGGAGTGCGCGATCCCGCTGCAGACCGCGATCGAGAACTTGTTGGAGATTCCCAAGACGGTGCGCGAGTGGCATGCCGCCAATCGAACTATCAACTAGACCCCTTGGACCGGACACAAATTGATGGCTGACATTGCCGATATCGCCAACGAAACCATTCGCGACGAGATCGAGGAATTTATCGAGCGTCCCGAGGAAATCGAGCGCACGGTATCGACATTTGCCCGCGCCAGGCCGGCGATGCAGGACATCGCCGCGGCGATCATTGATGGCGATGACGACGAGGTCGATGTGATGACCAAGCAGGCCTTGGCGGACGGCATCGAGGCGATCGAGATCATGGACGACGGCTTGATCGCCGGTATGGGGATCGTCGGCATCAAATTCCGCGAAGCGTTCATTTTCGTGCCCGAAGTGCTCGCCTGCGCGCGCGCGATGAAAGCCGGGATGGCGCATATCGAGCCGATTCTGTCCGCCGCCGGGGTCGAGCCCGCCGGCAAGGTGATCATGGGCACGGTCAAGGGCGACCTCCACGATATTGGCAAGAATCTCTGCATCATGATGCTGCGCGGCGCCGGCTTCGAGGTCGTCGACCTCGGGGTCGATACCTCCGACGACGAATTCATCGATGCCTTCGAGGAACACGCGGCACCGATCCTCGGCATGTCGGCGCTGCTCACCACCACCATGCCCAACATGGGCAAGACCATCGAGGCGTTTATCGATGCCGATCTGCGCGAGGACGTGAAGATCATCGTCGGTGGCGCGCCGGTCACCCAGGAATTCGCCGATGACATGGGCGCCGACGGCTACGGCAAGGATGCCCTCGATTGCGTCGCCCTGGCCAAGACTTTGATGGCCGAGGTGCGGGCTTGATACCAAGGGTGGTTAATAATGACCCATTTGATCGATCGATTTTCGTCGCTGGGTAGGAGCGGGGCGCGCCGTCGTGCGACCCCACGTCAAGCGGCCCGCGACGCCGCCAGCGACGGCTCTTGCTCCCTGGGCAGACCGGCCTTCGGTGGCCCGAGGTGGCTTTCCGGGTGCGTTGCGCCGCTTGCCCGATGGACACCCATCGCGCGGCGCGGCGCGCCTACCCGGAAAACCACCTCGGGCCATCAAATGGGTCATTATTATCCACCCTTGGTATTGAGTGCGATCTAATGGCTGACAAAGCTGACAAGGCTGACAAGGCCGACAAAGCGGAATACCAGAAGCGGCTCGATCGGATCACCGACATGTTCGCCGATATGATTGGTCAGGCCGAGGTGGTGTCGCGCGAGCGCTGTCCGTATCGCGATCGCAACGATTTCTGCACCGCCGCGTTCAGTTGCCGCAATCAAGGCCCGGTCGAGGGCGACGAGACTCGTCTCGCATGCACCCATGACGGCGCGCTCGACTATCGCACCGCCTGGGAATCCCAGCCCAAGAGCTATGACCGGGCCAAGCGCAAGATCGCCGAGATCCGCCGTGACGCGGCGGCGCGCCGGGCCGGCGACGATGCGCCCGGCGACGGTGACGAAGCGCTGAAGATTGAGGTCGGCCGCACGGTCTTCGATTATGCCGACGAGCTCGGCATAAACGTCGCGACTTCGTGCGGGCGGACCGCGCAATGCCACGAATGCGTGGTCGAGATTCGCCGCGGCATGGAGGCGTTGACCCCGCGCAGCGATGAAGAAGCGTTCTTGCGTGACGATTTCCGTCTCGCCTGTCAGGCGATCATCGTCCGCAACGATGTCGATATCGATTTCGCGCCGCTGCGCCGTGAGCCCCGCATCCTGGTTCCCGATGCCACCGCGAAGCCGGTCGAGCTTGCGCCGTTGGTCAGCCGGCAGGATGACAAAGTTTTCTACGACGGCGAGGAAATCGATCGCTATCGCGGCGGGCTCTACGGCTTGGCGATCGATCTCGGCACCACCACCGTGGTGATGGATCTGATCGATCTCGCCACCGGCGCCAGCGTCACCGTCAGCAGCTTCGAAAACCCGCAGCGCTTCGGCGGTAGCGACGTAATGAACCGCATATCCTATGATGCCCGTCAGGACGCGGCGGGTGAGCTGAAATTCGCCGTGGTCAGCGCGATCAACCACGAGATGCGCGAGATGGCGCGGCGCGAGAAGTTCCCCCGCCAGGCGATCTACGAGATCGTCATCGCCGGCAATTCGACGATGCGCGACATCCTGTTCGGCCTCGACGTCCAAAGCATCGGCCAGAAGCCCTACAAATCGACCATCGAGCATGAATTTCTCGCCGGTGACCGGGCGACGACGGCGTTGTTGGTCGATGCCTGGGGGCTCGGGATTCGCGCCAATCGCCGCACCAAACTCTACGGCATGCCGCTGATCGCCAGTCACGTCGGGGCCGACGCCGCCGCCGGCATGGTCGTCACCGACCTCGCCGACGCCGACTGCACGGTGATGCTCGTCGATATGGGTACCAACACCGAGGTCGTGTTGCGCCACGAAGGAAAAATGTTCGCCGCGTCGTGCCCCGCCGGCCCCGCCTTCGAAGGCGGCCTGGTGACTCACGGCATGTCGGCCTATGACGGCGCGATCGAATCCGTGCGCGCGCGCGAAGACGGAACCGGCTTCGACTTTCGCACCATCGGTGACGCGCCGGCGGAAGGTCTGTGCGGTTCTGGCTTGATCGATCTGCTCGCCGAATTGCGCCGCACCGATCGCTTGAGCGCGAAGGGGGTGTTTACCGACGACCGCAAGCGCGCCGAGATCATCGTCGAGCCCGATCGTGGCATTACCTTGAGCCGCGAAGACATCAGCAATCTCGCCCAGGCCAAGGCGGCCAATTTTTGCGGCCAGTTCATCACCATGCGCACCGCCGGGGTGACGCCGGCTAAGATCGACACCCTCTATCTCGCCGGCGGCTTCGCGCACTATGTCGATGTGCCCAACGCGGTCGCCATCGGCCTGCTCGCGCCGGTCGCGGACGCGAATATCGTCAAGGTCGGCAACGCCGCGGTCGAAGGCGCCCGGATGGTGCTGTTGTCGGCGCCGCGGCGCCGCGCGCTCGAGCGTGAAGTGACCGAGATCCAACATATCGAACTCGAAACCACGGCGGATTTTTTCAACCTGTTCGTCGAAGGCTGTCAGCTCAAGCCGATGCCCTCTGACTTGGAATTTCGGCAAAGGAGCAAATCATGATCGTCAACGGTGGCGTCGATTTTCAGATCATCGGTGAAAACGTCCACACCACGCGGGTGGTGCTCAAACGCGGCAAGCGGTTCTATTGCGAGGGCGATGTGGAAGGCGTGCGCTACACCACCGCCGCTGGCGAGGATCGCCTGCTGCCGATCTCCGACGCGGCGAAACGCGGTCAGGATTACGAGGAAGGTCGTATCAAACACGTCAAGATCGCTGTCCAAGCGGCGATGGGAGACGACGAGTCGGCGCGCGACGAAGGTCTCACCTACATCCGCTATCTTGTCGATCGTCAAGTGCAGGCTGGGGCCACGTTTCTCGACGTCAACGTCGACGAAATTTCGCTCAAGCAGGACGGCCAGAAAGCCGGCATGGAATGGCTCGTCGATACCGTGCAGGCGATGAGGTCGCTGCCGGTCTCGGTCGATTCCTCCAACGAAGAGATCATCGCCGTCGGCCTGGCCAAATGCGATCCCGAGCGCGCCCGCCCTTTGCTTAATTCGGCCTCCCTCGAACGCATCGCCTCGCTCGACCTCGCGCAGGAACACAACGCCCGGGTGGTGGTCACCGCGGCGGGCGAATCCGGCATGCCCGACGGCATCGAGCAGCGGGTCGAGAACGCCTCGCGCATGGTCGAAGCGGCGTTCGGCAAGGGCTTCGCGGCTAGCGATATCTATGTCGATCCGTTGATTTTTCCGATCGCCGTCGATGGCGCCTTCGGCGGTCATGCGCTCGACGCGATCCGTACGTTGCGGCAGAAATACGGCCCCGACATTCACATTACCGGCGGCATGAGCAACGTCTCGTTCGGCATCCCCGCGCGCAAGACCATCAACGACGTCTTTCTCATCCTCGCGGTCGAGGCCGGGGCCGACAGCGGCATCGTCGATCCGGTCACCAGCCGCCCCGATCATGTCTTCGAAGTCGACCGCGGCTCGCCATCCTACAAGCTTGCCGAGGACGTCCTGATGGGCCGCGACAAGCACTGCAAGATTTACATCAAGGCGTGGCGTAAGAAGGAGCTTGAGCCGCTCGCATAGCTCTGGAGGGGTTGATGCGCGTCACCCTGCTTTACGGATTTCTCGGCGCCGGCAAAACCACGCTGTTGAGCCGGCTGCTGGACGCGTGCCCGGTGGACGAAAAGCTTGCCGTGATCGTCAACGAATTCGGCGCCGTCGGCGTCGATGCCGCCATTCTCGAGGGCCGGGCGATCGACACCGTCGAACTCGCGTCGGGCTGTATTTGCTGCTCTCTCAAGGGCGAGCTGGTCGATGCGATCGCCGAACTGGTCGCGGACGTCTCGCCCGACCGCCTGATAATCGAGGCCAGCGGTGTCGCGCTGCCGGGCGATATTCGCGCCGCGTTGGCGTCCGCGAACGTCTCGCTTGGCCCGGCGGTCACCGTGGTCGATGCCGCGCGTTTCCGCCAGATGCGGACCGCGCTGGGCCTGTTCTATACCGATCAGATCGCCGCCGCCGGCATCGTACTCGTCAACAAAATCGATCTTGTCGATAGCGCCGAATGCGCCGCGGTATATGACGACGTAGTCGCCCTCGCGCCCGACGCGGCGATCGCGTTCACCGAAGCCTGCAACATAGACCTCGACTTCATCCTGGACGCGCCGGCACGGAAAGAGGGCGCCACGCCTCACCCCGGCGCGCGCCATCATATTTCCGCCGATTCGCTGGTGCTCGACGCGCCAGGACCGCTCGCCGAGGATCGCGTCCACCGCTTTTTCCGCGACTTGCCGACAACGCTCTGGCGGGCCAAGGGGTTTCTCTCGATCGACGGCGCGACGCACTTGGTCCAGCACCTGCCGGGACAAACCGAATTCTCCCCAATGCCGCCAAGGGACCGCCACTACCTGGTGTTCGTCGGCCAAGACCTCGATAAAGTCGTACTCGAGGCCAACCTCAAATTCTGTTGTATTGGCGATTCCTAGAAGTTTACCGGCCCCCTCGCGATTGCGATAGTATGCGCCGGTATTTGACGCCACCCGATAAGGTATCCCAATGATCGATGTAAGTTTTCTTGGCCGCGCCGTCGCGTTGGCGCTGGCGGTATTTGGAGCCGTGCCGGACCCGGCAAAATCGCAGCAATTGGTCGATCTGGAATTGGTCTTGGCGATCGACGTGTCGTCGAGTGTCGATGACGACGAGTATTTTCTCCAGGTTTACGGTCTTGCCCAGGCGTTCCGCCACCCCGACGTGGTCTCGGCGATTCAGGGCTCGACCACCGGTGGAATCGTCGTTGCGGTGGTGCAATGGTCCGACGCCAACAAACAAGTTCTCGCGGTCGATTGGACGCTGGTGAGCGACGCCATGTCGGCGATCGGATTTTCCGAAACCCTATTGCGCACGCCGCGCTACGTTGCAGGCGGCCAAACCTCGATCAGCGGCGCCATCGA
This sequence comes from Alphaproteobacteria bacterium, assembly GCA_047517485.1. Taxonomy (GTDB): domain Bacteria; phylum Pseudomonadota; class Alphaproteobacteria; order UBA7887; family UBA7887; genus JAKZSU01. The sequence goes on along the minus strand of JAKZSU010000023.1, from coordinate 638 downwards.
GTTTTCCCGCCGCCTGATCGAAATGAACGGCTACGATGGCTGGCGGCGGACCATCGATGTGTCCGGCGACGGCCGCGCCAATTCGGGTCCGCCTCCCGACCGGGCGCGCGATCGCGCGGTCGAGGCCGGGATCACCATCAACGGCCTCGCGGTGCTCAACGAGGAACCCTTTGTCGATCGTTATTTCGAACACAGCGTTATCGGCGGCGAGTCGTCGTTTATGATCGAGGCCGTCGATTACGATGATTTTTCCGTCGCGATGACGGAAAAACTGATCCGCGAAATCGGTGTTCCGCTCGCCGACGCGGCGCCCAAGCCGATGGTCCTGGCGACCGCCGAAGCCAACCTCTGAAAATAAAAATACCAGACTGCACGGCTCGTGCAGTCTGGCAAGTGCGACCGCGCGCCCGAGCTTATGCGAGGCTAGCCTGCGTGGCGCCTGAACGCCCTTTTAAACCAAACCGCGACGGGTCTTGCTCATCGCGGTTTGGTTTAAATTTAATAGGGTATCCACTTCGCTCTCGTGATGTCAATATGTTGGGATGGCGAACCCGGCATCCCATCCCGAAGGCGGGGTCGACTACCCGCGCACCCTGACTGAATTCGACGCGTGGTTCGTGTCGGAGACGGCGTGTGCG
>JAKZSU010000022.1:0-29813 GCA_047517485.1 Alphaproteobacteria bacterium | reverse complement strand
TCCGCACACGCCGTCTCCGACACGAACCACGCGTCGAATTCAGTCAGGGTGCGCGGGTAGTCGACCCCGCCTTCGGGATGGGATGCCGGGTTCGCCATCCCAACATATTGACATCACGAGAGCGAAGTGGATACCCTATTGGTATTATTCCCAGAACGGCTTGCAGCGCCGCCAGTGGCGCCAGTATTCGTCCAAGTCTTCGCGTTGTGCGGCGATTTTCGCGCCATGCCAGCCGGTCACCAGGGCGGCGCCGCGCTCGGCATCCCGGCGCCGCGCGCCGCTACGCGGCACATCGCGCAGCAGATCGTCGAGAATTCTTTGCGCCACCGCCGCGTCGTTGAGCGACCCCAGCCCATCCTGCAAGGTTTTGAGCGCGAGCAAGTACTTTTGCGCCCGCCGCGGCGCGAATACGCCGGCGAAATATTCCACCGCATAGCGTTGCTTCTTGATCTCGATGCGCAGGCGATGGAGATCGTCGGTCGACCTATGCTCGAGCGAGGCGCCGATCTTGTGCAGGCGGCGATGACGCTTGGCCAAAACCCGCGCCGCGAACCCTTCGACCGGATGATCGAGGCGCGCGAGCACCGCTGTAGAGGCAACGGCCCGCCATGCCCGATTTTCCAGCCACCGCCCGGCAGTCAACATCGCGCACAAGGCGCGCCGCGATCGCAACGCACGCCGCACACCGCGATACGCCGTGGCCCTGCGTTGGTCGGCCAGCGTCCGCAACGCCGCGACCCCGGGGTCGGCGTCGAAAGCGTCGGCGATGGGGCCAATTATATCAGTGACGAAAACGTCGATATCGCGCGCCGGCCCCATTCGAGTCGCCAACCAACGAAGCTCGGCACGGACTGTCGAGGCCTCGTCATCGGCAACCAGATTCGCATAGACCGACAGCGCCGATCGCAGCCGCCTAGTGCCGACACGGAGTTGATGAACGCCCTCCGGGTCCGATCCCGCCGCCGCGCACGCCTGATTGAGCGAAATTTGCTCGAGACACGCCCCGACGATTCGGACCAACACCGCCTCTGTGGAATCGCCGCCGGCATGAACAAGCTTCCGCGCTTTCGACCAGCCGGGCGCGCCTGCCGCGATCGCGCTAAAGCCGCGCACCGCCTTACTGTCCTCACCAATGCGCAGCGGAACGGCGTCGGCAAGCGCGAGCGCAAAGTCGAATATCACCGCCGCCGGCCCGTGCTTGAGTTCGAGCTCGATCTCACAAAGCGGCAGGCGCCGATCGCCGGCGAGAATGTGTCCGCGATCGAATGCCAGTTCGATCCGCCCGCCGCCCTCGGTCGCGATCATCCAAGAGGTGCGGGTGAAGGCGGTTGTTACCGTCGGTCGCAAGGCCGCCAGCACCTCGGGATCTCTTAAACACGGCGGCGGATCGACAATCAGTTCGGGTTTCGGTCGGTGATCGTCGAGCGGGTATTCGCTCTCGCGCCGGATCTCAAGCCCGGCGACCACCGAGGCACGGGATTTCAACGCCTGGACGGTGCTGTTGCCGTCATCGCGGACGCGCAGGAAATGGCCATCGTGAAAGAGGTCGAGATCCGGTGTGTCGTAATAGACGGTCGCCAGCCGGCGTTGCTCGGGCCCGGCGACAGCGGCCGCCTTGACCAGGGGGTGTCGGCAGAGCGTAGCGGCCGCACGCCGGCTAAGGCCGAGCTTAAGCTCCACTTCCTTGTCGTCGGAGATGGCGTCGACGTGTTGAGGTTCCACATCTTGTCATACCACACCTCAAACCAGATGCTTGGGTGCGACGAAAGTTGCCGCGGCGATGGTATCGGGTGACAGATCTTGCCAGTTCTCGAGGGTGACCGCCAAGTGGACCAGCCCCGCGGTCGGAAATTTGGCCTCGACGCGCGCCGCCTCGGCCGGATTCGCGCGCCCCACCAAGCGGGCCGCCAAGATTTGCAGGCCGGGATTGTGACCGATCACCAACACCTTGCGCCAAGTCGCCTCGATCGCTCGGATCCGCGACAGAATCTCACGGTGTTCGGCAAGATAGAGCCCGTCGTCGGAGCGAATTTCCGGCCTTGGGTCGAAATCGTGAACCATCCGGTCGAGGGTTTGTCGTGCGCGCAAGGCGCTCGAGCAGAGGACGAGATCCGGGACCGCGCCGGTGTCCGCCAGATACGAGGCCATGACCGGTGCGGCCCGGCGACCGCGTTCGTCCAATGGCCGCTCGCTATCGCTGGAGAATCCGCCGCCCCACGCCGATTTCGCGTGACGCATGAGCACCAACACCCGCGTTTGTGCGTCCGTCATGGTCAGCTTTCCCGGCTCCAGTCGCCAACAAAAAGGCAGGCGCGACCGTTCGTGGCCGCCACCTGCCCTTTTCGATAGAGATCGCCCGAGCGCCGCGCGCGCCCGAGCGAGATCGACCCTGCTACGAGGAATCGGCCTCGAGGTTCTTGATCACGCGGCCCATCAGTTTGTCGAGCTGGGCGCGATCCTTGACGCTTATCCCCTTGAGCGCGAGGGTATCGACCTTGCCCGACAAGGACGCCAGGCCGGACTTGAGACCCTTGCCTTTCGGGGTCAACCGGATGTGAATTTGCCGGCGATCGGTTTCACTACGGGTTCGGGTGACCAGCTTTTCACGTTCCATGCGATCGAGAGTCCGCACCATCGTCGGCGCTTCGATACGAACCCGATTGCTGAGCTCCTTCTGGGTCAAACCGTCCTCTTCCCACAAATGCTGCAACACCGGGAATTGGCCGTAGCCAATACCCTTGGGGTTGAGGCGAGCGGAAAGCGACCGAACCAGCAATCTCGATGCCAAGGCCACCCGATGGGTGGTCGTGCCTTCGTGCTTGGCTTGGCGGGCCGGCTTCGCGGCCCGCTTCACGGCGGCCTTGCGCGCGGTCGCCCGCTTCGGAGCGGCCTTCTTGACAACGGCCTTACGGCGCTTGGCGGCGGCGCGTGCCGGCGCTTTTTTCGCGACGGTCTTCTTCGCGGCCCTCTTCTTGGCTACGACTTTCTTCGGCGCGGCTCTCTTTGCCACTGCCTTCTTGGGAGCCGCCTTCTTGGGAGCCGCCTTCTTAGGCGCTGCCTTCTTCGCCACCGTCTTGGCCTTCGCCGGTTTGGCTTTCGCCTTCTTCGCCGGCGCCTTCTTCTTCTGAACTGCCATGGAGATCAAACCCTCGCTATCAAAGCTTGCTATAAAAATTTAGGCTGGCTTGTCATTAGCCATCCCACCTGAACCGATCGCCGCGATAAGCGGCCAAAAACACACATGAGTTATCGCAACTGCCGCATTTGTTCGTTTTCGGAACCTTTTTTTCCCGACCTAGCTCTCGGATAACAGAAGCGCAGTTAGTCTGCCATTCGCCACAAGTTTGTCACAACGATCCAACATAACCAAGGTGCCCCGATCGTGTAACCCAAGATTCGACCGCACTACGGATCGAGCCCTAGTGCGACGTTTCTAATGCATAACATTAGCGCACTTGAAAAAGACGGCAACTAATTCCGATGAAAATCACACGGATTGAGAAAAAATTGCACCCCAATTTACACTAGATTACAAATTTCTTCCCCGCCAAGCCGTATGACGGTAGCAATTTGCACATCAATTTTGTGGCGGGTAATCCCGAGTCGGGGCCGTGAAACGACCCGATAGAGCGCAATCGACTAGGCTGGAATCGGAAAACTAAGCCAGCCAGCGCTTGCGACGGCGATAGTGTTTGACGTCACGATAACTCTTGCGACCGCTTTCGCTGAGGCCGAGATAGAATTCCTTGATGTCTTCGTTCTCTCTCAGCATCGACGCTTCGCCATCGAGGACAACCCGGCCATTCTCGAGAATATAGCCGTGATCGGCATAGCGAAGCGCGATCGTCGCGTTCTGCTCGGCGATGAGAAAGCTGACGCCTTCTTCCTTGTTGAGACGGCGAACGATCTCGAAAATCTCCTTGACCAACTGCGGCGCCAGCCCCATCGACGGCTCGTCGAGCAAGATCAACTTGGGTCGCGCCATCAAGGCCCGCCCCAGCGCCGTCATTTGCTGTTCTCCGCCCGATATGTAGCCCGCCTGGCTATCGCGCCGGCGTTGCAGGGCGGGGAAATATTCATAGACACGATCGAGATCCTGGCGCACGGCGGCGCGGCCGTCGCGCCGCGAGTAGGCACCGGTCAGCAGGTTCTCGTCGACCGTCAAATGCTCGAAGCAATGACGGCCTTCCATCACCTGAATAACACCGCGACGTACCAAATCGGAGGCACTCAGGCTCTCGATCGCCTCGCCGGCATATTCGATGCGCCCCTTGGTCACTTCGCCGCGTTCCGAGCGCAACAGGTTGGAGATCGCCTTGAGCGTCGTCGTTTTGCCGGCACCGTTGGCGCCGAGCAGGGTCACCACCCCGCCTTCGGGCACCGAAAACGAAACACCCTTCAGCACCAAAATGACGCGGTCGTAGACGACCTCGATATTATTGACCAACAGCAGCGGCGCGGCGCCGTTGCTGTTGGTCATTTCTTCCGCTGCCACGATCTCTAGGGTCCCGAGTCGAGGCTCAGCCGCCGCTGGCACAGTCGCGCGGCGTAACACCCTTCTCCGCGCCGTACGCCGCCGCCGAAGCCTCGACCATCGGCCGAACCAGATCCTGATCGGTTTCGATCCAGTCCGAGATCTGGTTCCACTTGCCGTCCGTCCACTGCATGAACAGCACCGAGGCACCGCCCTCGTGATCGTCACAGGTGATCGCGAACGGTGGCACCAAGCCGGTCGCGCCAAGTTTTTCGATCCCCGCCGGGTCGAGGCTGAGGACTTCCAACGCCTGCTGCACCTCGGTGCCGATCACCGGGCGATCGCCGAACATATCCATCGCCTTGCGCAGCGCTTCGGTGGATACGATAGCCCAGACGATGGCGCGATTATAATAGATCGAGCCGACCCGCTCGCGCGGCAGCTCGCCCTCGCCTTCGTCGTAGACATATTTGAGAATGTCCTGGATCACATCGAAATCGGTTCCCGAGGCATGGAAACCGGCGGCGATGTAGCCTTCGGCCGCGCTCCCCGCGGGAATGGTGTCTTCCTCGGCCCCCGACCACCATACGCCGACTAAATGATCGCTTGGGAAGCCTACGCGCTGGGCTTCCTTGATCGCGGTCGGGTTCATCACCCCCCAGCCGCGCAAGATCACCCAATCGGGCTTATATTGCCGGCCGATCTGCAGCCAGATTGCTTTCTGGTCGAGACCCGGATGGGCGACCGGAAAATGGCGAACCTCGAAACCATAGATTTCGGCCTGGCGGTTGAGCACCGGGATGGTCTCCTTGCCGTACGCCGAGTCGTGATAAATGTTGGCGAGCTTCAGCCCGCTCAAGTTTTCCATACCGCCGACCCGGCTGCCGATGAAGCGGATCTTGGCGGTATTCTGCGACCAATAGTTGGTCAGCATCGGAAACAAATAAGGGAAGATGCTGCCGTCGGACGCGTCGGTGCGACCATAGCCGATGGTGAGCACGGGGATCTTGTCCTTCCACGCGCGCTCGAACACGGCGTAAGTGCCGCCGGTGCTCATCGGATGGAACAGCGGCATGCCGGCGCCGCGGTGCTTCATCCGCTCGTAGCATTCGATAATCCGGTCGTTCTGGTATTGCGTCTCGCACTTTTCCCAGAACAGTTTGACCCCGTTGATGCCGCCGTCGCGGGCGTTCAGCATCTTCATATAATCGATCAGGCCGCCACCGAACGCCGAACCACCCGCCGCGTAGGGGCCGGTCCAATAGGCGTTGACCGGAAAAAACTGCATATCTTCTTCGCTCTCGGCACCGGCGCCGCCGGCCCAGGACAGCGTCAGAGCCGCCAGTGCGGCAAAGCCAACTGCGATCCTCTTGAGCCCCATAACATGATCCTCCTGTGATGGCGGTGCTCCGCCCATTTCTTTGCAACCCCGCGCGTCCACGATAACACGCCGGGCGGCGCCAACAAAACCGTCGCTAATACGGAAACGGCCACATCCGCAGCTTTTCCTTGCCGATCTGCCAGAGCCGCGCCAAACCCGCCGGCTCGACGATAAGAAAGAATATGATCAGCGCGCCGAACACGATCAGCTCGGCGTTCGAGAGCACATGTGTCGGGATCGCCGATCCGAAGATACTGGCCACATTGGTGATCAGAATCGGCAGCATGACGATGAAGGCGGCGCCGAGGAAGGAGCCAAGGACGCTGCCCAGCCCACCGATGATCACCATGAACAAAACCTGGAAGGCGCGGTTGATGTCGAAACCTTGCGGCTCCACCGTGCCAAGATAGAGAAATACGTACATTGCGCCGGCGATCCCGCAATAGAACGAGCTGACCGCGAAGGCGATCAGTTTGGTGCGCAACAAGTTGATCCCGATGACCTCGGCGGCAACATCCATGTCGCGCACCGCCATCCAGGCCCGGCCGATCGCGCTGCGCACCAGGTTCTTCATCAGCAGCGCGAGAATGATGACGATCGCCAAGGTGAACATGTAGCGCGACTCGGCGCTCTCGATCGGCATGCCGAACAGAAAGATCTTGGGCGCCGAGATCACCCCCGAGGCGGAATAATTGGTGAACCAGCCGAAATGGGTAATCACCCATTCGATAAAGAAATGCGCGCCCAGCGTCGTCACCGCGAGATAGAACCCCTTGATACGGAGCGACGGAAGCCCAAAAAATACCCCCACCGCTGCCGCCACCAGGCCGGCAAGGACGAACACGACCGGCGTCGGCAGATACGACATGCCGGTGGCGAATTTATAGGCGGCGAATGCTCCCACCGCCATGAAGCCCGCGGTCCCGAGCGATATCTGGCCGCAATAGCCCAACAGAATGTTGAGCCCCATCGCCGCCACCGACAGGATGAGGAAGGGGATCAACACCGAATGCAGCAGATATTCCGAGGCGACCAACGGCACGATGAACATGATCGCCAGCAACGCCGCGATAACCCCCCAGCGATCCTGACGGATCGGGAAGATCGCCTGATCGGCGGCATAGCTCGATTTGTACTGGCCGGACTCGCGGTAGAGCACAGCTAAACCCTCTCGATGATTTTCTCGCCGAACAGCCCTTGCGGACGGAACAGCAGGAACACGGTGGCCAACATATAGGGGAACCAGTTCTCCAGCGCGCCGCCGAAGTACGGCCCGATAAAGACCTCGGCCATCTTCTCGGACGCGCCGATGATCAGACCGCCGACGATGGCGCCGGCGATCGAATCGAAGCCGCCGATGATCAGCACCGGCAAAGCCTTCAGCGCCAGCAGCGAGAGGCTGAAATGGACCCCCAGTTTGCCGCCCCAGAGAATTCCGGCGATCAACGCGATCCCGCCGGCGACGCCCCAGGTGACCGCCCAAATGTGCTGCAGCGGGATGCCCACCGACAACGCCGCCTGGTGATCGTCGGAGACCGCGCGCAGCGCGCGCCCGGTGCGCGTCTTGGAGAAAAACAGGCTCAAGCTCAGCACCAGAATTCCCGCGATCCCCGCCGCCACCATGTCATAAATCGTGATGCCCATCCCGGTGGCGTCTCGCAGCGGCTCCCAGGGCATATCGGGTATACCGAGGTCGAGCGGGTGCACTTCGGTGCCCCACAGCGACTGCGCGAATCCCTCGGTGAAAAAATTCAGGCCGATGGTGGCCATGAACAAAATGATCAGCGGCTGATTGACCAGAGGCCGCAATACGATGCGCTCGACGGCGATACCGTAAACCGCCATCACCACCAGCGCGATAATCAAGCAGAAGATGAAATACAGGATGCCGCCGCCTTCGCCGAACCACGCCATCTCGAGGATGCTGACGAAGGTGAGCGCGGCGAAAAGCACGAACGCGCCCTGGGCAAAATTGAACACGCCCGAGGCCTTGAAAATCAGCGCGAAGCCGAGCGCCACCAGCGAATACATGACCCCCGACAACAGCCCGCTCACCAGAACCTCGATTGCGAACAGCGGATCACTGATCATGACGTCAAGCATTGATCGGCCTCTCTTTGTGACTGGCGTGGGGACTCATTCGCTGGCCCCGAGATAGGCGTCGATCACCGCCGGGTCGGCGCGCACTTCATCCGGCGTACCGTCGGCGATCTTGCGGCCATAATCGAGCACCACGACGCGATCGGAAATGTCCATCACCACGCCCATGTCGTGTTCGATCAAGACGATGGTGGTGCCGAACTCGTCGTTCACGTCGAGGACGAAGCGCGACATATCCTCTTTTTCCTCGACGTTCATTCCCGCCATCGGTTCGTCGAGCAGCAAAATACGCGGCTCCGCCGCCAGCGCGCGACCCAGCTCGACCCGCTTCTGCATGCCATAGGGCAGGCGACCGACCGGGGTCTTGCGGATCTCCTGGATCTCGAGGAAATCGATGATCTTCTCCACCGCCAGGCGATGCTCGAGCTCCTCGCCGAGGTAGCGTCCCCAATACAGCCCCTGCCAGAAGATGTTGCTGCGAATTTTGGTGTTACGCCCGGTCATGATGTTGTCGAGCGTCGTCATGCCCTTGAACAAGGCAACGTTCTGGAAGGTGCGGGCGATCCCCTGGCGGGCAATCGCGGCGGGGCCGATTTTACCGCGCGGCTGACCGTCGAAAACGATCTCGCCCTGCTGCGGGCGATACACCCCGTTGATGCAGTTCAGCAACGAGGTTTTGCCCGCCCCGTTGGGGCCGATGATCGCCAGAATCTCGTGTTCGCGCACCTCGACCGAGATGTCGACCAGCGCCTTGACCGCGCCGAAGCTCAGCGAGATCCGTTCGGCGCTGAGCACCGTCTCGCCAAAAGTCTTGTCGGTATCCAAGGGTCAGACCGCCTCGGCGAGCGCCGCGACCGGCGCGACGTCGCGGATCGACAGATCGGCGCTGACCGTCCCCTCGCGCCCATCCTCGAAAGTCACCTGCGCTTCGATGGCGATTTGGTCGACGCCACTATACAAGGCGTCGATCAGCTCCTTGTATTTCTCGGCGACGAACCGCCGGCGTACCTTGCGGGTGCGAGTGAGTTCGTTGTCATCGGGGTCGAGCTCCTTGTGTAAAATCAGAAAACGCTGAATTTGCGATCCGGCCAATTTCGGATCCGCCGCGAGCGCCGCGTTGACCGTACCGATTTCGCCGGCGATCAGCTCATAGACTTCGGACTGCGCCGCGAGATCGGTGTAACTGGTATAGGCGAGGCCGCGCTTTTCCGCCCAGTTGCCGACCGCCGCAAGGTCGATATTGATGAAGGCGGCCACTTTGTCGCGGCCGTCGCCATAGGTCACCGCCTCGAGCACATAGGGGCTGAACTTGAGCTTGTTCTCGATAAACTTCGGCGCGAACATCGTCCCGTCGACCAGCTTGCCGACGTCCTTCGCGCGGTCGATGATGCGCAACCGGCCGAGCTCGTCGAAATAGCCGGCGTCACCCGAATGAATCCAGCCGTCCGCCGTCTTGGTTTCCTTGGTCGCCTCTTCGTTCTTGAAGTACCCTATGAAGGTGCCGGGGCTGCGAAATTCGACCTCGCCGTCGTCGGTGATACGAATTTCGACTTCCGGCATCGGCACGCCGACCGAGTCGGCATCGACCTCGCCGTCGCGTTGACCGCAGACCAGAACCGTTGCCTCGGTCATGCCGTAGATTTGCTTGATATTGATACCGAGCGAACGATAGAACAAAAATATTTCCAGGCCAATCGCCTCGCCGGCGGTATAGGCGACCCGGATGCTGGAAAAACCGAGATTGTCGCGCAACGGCCCATAGACGAAGATTTCGCCGAGTCGATATTTCAAGCGATCCATGAAATCCACCGGCTCGCCGTCGAGCAGGCGAACGCCGGCGCGTTCGGCGACCTTCATGAAATAGTGAAACATCCGCCGCTTGATCGCCGCCGCGTCCTCGATCCGCACCATGACCGTGGTCAGAATGCTCTCCCAAATCCTAGGCGGCGCGAAGAAATAGGTCGGGCCGATTTCGCGCAGATCCGAAAGCACCGTGGCACCACTTTCCGGGCAGTTCACGGTAAAGCCGGCGCAAATCGCCTGGCCGTACGAAAACAGGTGATCGCCGACCCAGGCCATCGGCAGATAGGCGAGAACCACTTCGCGATCGGTCAGACTGTCATAGTCGATGCCGTTGAGCGACATGCGAATGAGATTGTTGTAGCTCAGCATCACGCCCTTGGGCTTGCCCGTGGTGCCCGAGGTATAGAGCATGATCGCGAGATCGGCGCCCGCGCCTTTCGCTATTTCGTCGAGGAAAAAGTCGGGATTGTCGGCGTCATACTGTTCACCGCGTTCCTGGACTTCCGCGTAGCGCTCCAGTCCTGGTTCGTCGTAGTGCCGCAAGCCGCGCGGATCGTGATAAACGATTTTTTCGATATGCGGCACGTGTTCGCGCGCCTGCAACACTTTATCGACTTGTTCCTGGTCCTCGACGATCGCGAACCGAACCTCGGAATGCTCCAAGATGTACTGCAGTTCGTCGGCGATCGAGTCCTGATACATCGGCACCGGCACCCCGCCGATCGACTGGACCGCCGCCATCGCGAGATAGAGATACGGCCGGTTGTCGCCGATGATCGCCACTTTGTCCCCGCGCACCAAGCCATGCGCCGCTAGGCCGAGCGCGAGGCTGCGCGATCGCTCGAGCGCTTGCGACCAGGTTACCGATTGCCAAATGCCGAGATCCTTTTCGCGCAAAAACACGCCGTCCGCCCGCTCGCGTGCTTGCACAAGCAAGCGCTTGGGAAACGTGTCGAGCCCGCCGTCGCTTTCGCTCGCGGAGTGAGGATCCATGCGGTTTCCGAGCTCGCGGTCCGCCGTCGGCGGCGCGAGCGTACCTCCCATATACGTCGCGCTCTCGCGGCGCGATATCACCGGCCCGATTATTCATGAATGGGGTGGTGAGGCAAGCCCCGAAGAATTTCGCGGAAAAGTGCGGAAAATAATGGTGGCGCCGGGTGGGTGTGTGATCCCACCCGGCGCCAACGCGCGGATACGGCTTGCCAACCCCCGGGTCCGGCTCTGAAACCGCCCCGCGTCCGCGCGTCGGGTACGAGGTGGCGCCAGTGTGGTCGCTTGGCGCCGGATGGTCGGTGATCGCGCGCACAGATACGTCAGGTCAACGCCAAGGCAAGAACGTGGGTTCCGACACTCAGCCCCATGAACGTCGCGGCATCGGTCTCGTTCATCGCGATTTCGACCAGACCGCAGGAATTCTCGTACCACATGATTTGGCCCTGGCCGATATCCGAGAACGTGGTTGCCCGACTAACGCTGACATCGACAATTTTGAGAGTCGCGTCGGACGGCAGGGTCGAGGCGCGGATTCCGGTCATTGCGTTGCCATAATGATCGATGTAGACCACTTCGCCGAGATCGTCCGGCCAATCCATCCCGGTCGCCGATTCGGGTGCCATCGACACGCCGGGAACCGCCTCGCCGCGCGCCACCATGGCGGCGACCGGCGCGAACAGATCGCGGCCGTGGAAAGTCCGCGACAAATGCTCCGGCCGCCAAGTGATCTCCCACCATTCCGACGCGCCGGCGTGTTTGGCGACGATCGCGAACAGGCCGTTGTCGGGGCCGACATACCACCGCCCGCCGGCGCGCATCACCACCGGCCGCCGATCGGTACGGCCGACGCCGGGATCGACGACACCGAGGACAGTGGCGCCCGCGGGAATCTGCGGCGCGAGGGCGGCCAGGAGATAAGCCGACGACTTGTGGCGAAACACCGGCAAATCGTGCATCAAGTCGATCACCAGGTGATCGGGCGCGGCGGTGGCAAGCACTGCCTTCACTTGCCCGCTATAGGGGCCATTGCCACCGAAGTCGGTGAACAGGACTATCATGGTGCCATTATACCAAGGACATTTGGCAGCTAGCAATGCGACGATCCAGACCACGAAGACGCGCTAAATCAAGCGATGTCGATCTCGAGACCCCGGTCGCGCTCGACATCGAGTCGCTCGGCGCCCACGGCGACGGGATCTCCCGACTCGGCGACCGCACCGTCTATGTCGCCGGCGCCTTGCCCGGCGAGCATGTCAGCGCGCGCCTGACCGGCCGAGTCGAGGGCGGTCTTTTAGCGGAAATCATCGCTATCGAAACGCCGTCGCCGGCGCGGCGAGCGCCGCCGTGTTCGCATTACGCGGCTTGCGGCGGCTGTAGCGCACAGCATATCGACCCGACGGGCTATCGCGCGTGGAAGCGCCAGCGCGTCGTCGATGCCCTCTGCCGGCGCGGGTTCGTCGATCCCCCGGTCGCCGACGTGGTCACCACGGCGCAAGCGACCCGGCGGCGCGCCACCTTGGTCGCCGACGTCGCCGCTGACCGCGCCCGTGTCGGGTTCCACCAACGTCGCAGCCATGCGATCGCCGATATCCCGGACTGCCTGGTCTTGGCGCCCGAGATCGTTGCGCTGGCGGAACTGTTGCGCGCCCGCTTGCCCACCCTCGTCGACGATCGCCGGACGCTCGCCCTGCGCGTCCAGCTCACCCGGACCGGCCTCGATCTGACGGTGCGGGCAGGCCGCGCGCCATCGCTCGAGGAACGCCAAGCCTTCGCCGCCTTCGCCGAAAGCGCCGACCTCGCCCGGGTAAGCTGGGACCACGACGACGACCTCGATCTCATCGCCCAGCGCCGCGCGCCCAGTGTTCGGTTCGCCGGGGTCACCGTCGCGGTGCCGGCCGGCGCCTTCCTGCAGGCCAGCGCCGAGGGCGAGGCGGCGATCGTCGCCGCGGTGCGTGCCGGTCTCGGCGACGCCCGGCGGGTCGCCGATCTGTTCGCCGGCTGCGGCAGTTTGAGCTTTGCCATCGCCGAGACCGCCGCGGTGCACGCGATCGACAGCGACACCCCGATGATCGCCGCGCTGGCACGCGCGGCGGGCCGGGCGGATGCCGGCGCGGTCACCAGCGAAGTGCGCAATCTCTTCCACCGCCCGCTCGAGCTCAAGGAACTGGCGCGCTTCGATGCCGTGGTGTTCGATCCGCCGCGCGCCGGCGCCCGCGCCCAGGCCGAGCGCCTGGCGGCGGCCCAGGTTTCCACCGTCGTCGCGGTCTCCTGCGAACCGGCAACCTTCGCCCGCGATGCCCGAATATTGGACGACGGCGGCTACGCCCTACAGTCGGTCACGCCGATCGATCAGTTCCTGTGGTCGGCGGCGGTCGAGACGGTCGCCGTGTTCCGGCGCGCGCGATCTCGAACCCCATCGCGGTCGCGGCGGCGGCGAGGGTGAGCGCGAGGCCGAGCCACATCCAGCTCATCATCGGAAAAATTTTCAGCACCACCGGCACCGTCGATGGCGCGCGCAGCGCGTCCAGCGGGCCTTCCCCGGCTTCGTATTTGATCGCCGGCAGCCAAATCTGCACGTCGCGCCACAGCCCGCGATGCAGGAACGGATCGATCATCTGGCGTGCCCCGGACACCGTCCGCGCATAGCGATAATCGAGGATCTCGCACATCAGCCGGACCGGGCCGAGCGAGCCCGAGGCGGCCGGCCGAGCATCGCGATAGACCGTCTGGCCACGCTCGCCCTGAACCTCCTCACCGTCCCGCCGTAGCGACCACGCCACTTCGGCGACGGCGTGAAAGCCGGGCGCGTCACCGTCGCCGCGCAGGCCGGCGCGGCTCAGGGTCTCGTAATCGAGCGCGACCGTCACTTCATAACCGGAGGGAAACTTTACCGGCGCCGCAAAATCCTCGGGGTACGAGAGATTGCGCCAATTATAGACATCGAACACGGTCGCGGCGGTGGCCGACAACAGCGCCACCACGACCCCGAGATGCAGCGCGCCGACCGGCAGGTAATAGCGCCCGACCGCGCGGCGCCGTCCGTGCCGGATCACCGCGCTCACCCCCCAGGCCAACGCCGCGAGGCCGAGATAGGCCATCGCCACCGCCATCGCGTCGAGCCAGGGAAACATCGCCGTGGTGCTCGCCGAGGTCATCCCCTTGCCGGTGAAGAAATACCCCGTCGGGTGCCACACATAAGCGCTCAGCAGCGCCAGCGTCGAGATCGCCGCGGTCATCGCCCAGCGCAGGCGCCGATCGTGCCAGGGCGCGAAATTATGCCCGCCGGCGAGGCCGATAACGATTCCGACCGGCGCCAGCATCGCGTTGAGACGATGGCCATCGACATCCCATTGGTCGAACAGCACCGCCAGGCGATCGGCTTCGGCCGACGACGACCAGCGTGCAAGAAACTCGAAAAACGGCTTGAACCTGTCGGGCCGGGGAATCTCCTGCGCCACCGCCCAATAGGCTTCGGCGATACTGCCCGCGGCGACCACGGCGCAGGCGCACAAGGCGGCCGTCGCGATCAGGATCAGCGCCGCCGCCTCGGTCCGCCGCGGCCGGATCAGCCGGCGCCGGTACGACGCCATCAAGGCCGCCACGGTCATCACAAAAAGCGCCACCGCGAGGATCAGCAGCCAGGGAAAAGACGTATCGCCAACGTAACGATGCGAAGACGCGAGAGTCGGATCACGGGTCACCACCAACGCGACCAGCGCCGCGAGCGCGGTTGCCAGGCCGAGCAACGGGTGGAGACGGCCATAGGCCCCGTCGTCGCGATAGCGGCGCAGGGTATGCAGGTGCGCGCTCGCCAGCGCCCACACCATGAACACGCTGGTCTGCACCGGGTCCCAATGCCAGAACTGGCCGAAGGTGAAATCCTCGTAGGCCCACCACATGCCGGACACCAGACCGACGGTGAGCGTCAGCCAGCCGTAGCGGGTCCAGCGCGCGGCGATCGTCGCCCACGCGCCGCCGCCGCGCGCCAGCGCCTCGAGCGCGGCGGCGTAGGGCGCGAGAAAAAAGGCAAACGCGACAAACACCAGCGGCGGATGCAACAGCATCCAGACACGCACCAGATGGGCGTTCATGCCCTGGCCTTGCTCGGTTGCCAGTTCGGGCGCCAGGGCGGCGAACGGCGACCAGATCACCGCGCCGGCGGCGAGCGCCGCGGTCAAGGCCAGCGCGCCCGGCGCCGCCCATCCCGGCGCACCGCCGAGCCGCACCGCGGCGAGCGAGATCAACGCCGCCAACAGCAGCAAGGTTCCCTCGTCGCCACCCCAGATATTGGCCAGCTTATAGAGTGTCGGCAGCGCGGTGTGGCTGGCGCGCCAGACATAGCTGTAGTCGAATTGATCGAGCACCAGCAATAGCGCGAGATCGCCGAGCGCGGCGAACAACAGCAGCGCGGTCAACCGGGCCAGCGGCGATTGCCGCGCCGGCCATAGGGCGCCAAGCGCGCCCGCCACCACCGCCGCGACGACCGCGGCCTGCGCGGCGATCCCACCGGCGGCGAACAACACCACCGCAAGCGGCGGCGCCGCCAGCCACCATGCGATATTAGGTCGCATCGGCGGCGGTCTTTCGTTCCGGCCCGTGGAAATCGGCGCGCCGAACCAGGACGTCGCGCGCCGCCGCGCCGCCACGTGCACCGCCCAGCCCGAAAGCCGCGGCGACGAGACCGCAGGCATGCGCCACCGCGACCGAGGCGCCGGCGATCGGCACGGCGCCGACGATCGGCACGCGCTCGTCCACAGCGCGGACACAGGCGCCGAAATCCGCTTGCGCCGACGCCAGATGGGAAACCTGTGCCGCCGCGCAGCGCGCGTCCCCGGTGACCCGGATAACCCCGTCATAGGCCGACGGATAGACCGGCGCCCCGCGCGCCGGCGCCGCGCCGAGCAGGACACAGCCCGCGGCGATCGCCGCCGCGCAAGCCTCGCGCAGCACCGCGCGATCGGCGCGCAATCCGAGGCTCAGGGTGATCAGATCGGCGCCTTGGTCGGTCAACCACGCGAGTCCCGCCGCGACCGCCGCCGCCGAAGTCGTGCCACGCGGCCCGAGTACTTGCGCATTGAGCAGCGCCGCGTCGGGCGCGTGGCGCAAAATGATGGCGGCGAGCGCGCTGCCGTGGCCCAGCCGGTCGGGCTCGGCGTCGCCGCGATCGACCGCGTCCTCGTCGCGCGGACCAAACGCCGCCGCCGCGCCGACGTGCGCGGCCAAATCCTCACCGACGCCACTATCCAACAGCCCGACGCGCACCGGATCAACCATTGCCGCTCGCGGGCGCTTGAAATCCGCCATCGGCGATCTCGACGATGCGATCGGCGCCGGCGAGCGCATCGGCGCGATGCGAGATGACCAGCCGCGTCCGCCCGGCGAACAAGCCGTCCACCGCGCCGATCAGCCGCGCCTCGGTGTCTTGATCGACCGCCGAGGTAGCTTCGTCGAGGATCAGCACCAGCGGGTCCTGGAGCAGCGCGCGGGCGATCGCCAGGCGCTGGCGTTGGCCGCCCGACAGCCGCGCGCCGCGCTCGCCGATCGGTGTGTCGTAGCCTTGCGGCAGATCGGCGATATAATCGTCGATCTGCGCCCGCTTCGCCGCGTCGCGCACCGCTTCGTCGGAGGCCTCGGGTCGGCTGTAGCGAATATTATCGGCGATCGAGCCGCGAAACAGTACCACATCCTGGGCCACCACCGCGACGCGACGACGCAGATCCGCCGGGTCGAGATCGCGCAAGTCCACGCCGTCCAGGGTGATCGCACCCGTTGCGGGATCGAAATGACGATGCAGAAGATCGACCAGCGTGGTCTTGCCCGCGCCCGAGGCCCCGACGATACCGATTTTGGCGCCTCCCGCCACCTCGAGGCTCGCCGCTTCGAGCACCGGCCCGTCGCCGTCGGGATAGGCGAATGTTACGCCGTCGATACAAAGTGCGCCGCAGGCGCCCTCGGGCAAAGGCACCGGCTCGGCCGGCGGCGCGATCGCCGGTGCGGCATCGGTCAACACCATCACCCGCGCCAGGCTCACCCGCAGCCGCATGAACCCGACATAGATGCCGAGCACGCTGTGCACCGGCCCGGTGGCGAAGCCGAGATAGGTGCTGAAGGCGATCAATCCGCCGAGAGTGAACTCGCCCTCGACAATCAGCCAGCCGCCGGCGAGAAACACCGCGGCGCGGCTCGCCGAGGTGAGCAGGTTGGGCACCGCCGCGGTGAGAAATTCGGTGACCTGGAGACGCAACAGATCGCCAAGGTAGGTGCGATTGAGTCGTTCGAGACGCCCGGCCTCGCGCGCTTCCGCGCCGACCGACTGGATGAACTTGATCGCCGGCAGGATCTCGACCAGAAAAGCGGATATATCGCTCACTCGTTCGCGAACCCGCCGGGTCCGGCGCTCGACCCGAGGCCGCATCGCCCGGAGATAGAAGAATTCCGCCGGCAGCAGGATCAACGCTACCAGCGAAAGCTTCCAGCTGAGAAACAGCATCAGCGCGAGGGCGCCGGCGAAGCCGAGAACGCCGTTGACGCCGGCAAGCAGGGTGTCGACGCAAAAGCGCTGGATCTGCGCCACGTCGCCATCGAGCCGTTGCAGTATATCGCCCGACCGGGCGCGCGCGTAAAACGCCGGCGACAAAGTCGCCAAATGACGAAACACCGCCTCCCGCATGGTGAACAGCACCAGGCCCGAGAGGCGCACGTGGCAATAGCGATTGAGCCCGCCGAACACCAGATTGAGAATCCCGGTCGCCAGCATCAGCGCGGTGAGCCACCCGAGAGTCGCCAAATCGCCGGCCAGTACGCCGTCGTCGATCATCAGTTTCATGATGTAGGGCTGGGCGGTGATGACGGCGGTAACCCCCAGCGACAAGGCGAACACCACGCCCAACGCGCCAAGCTGCGGCCGCACGAAGCCATAGGCCCACGCCAAGGCGCGCCGTTCGGCCTCGCCGAAACGGCCCGGCCCGGCGCTGTCGCTGTCGCTGTCGTCAGTCGTGATCATTGCCGGGCAAGCCTAGCGGAAATGATACCATCGGTCCGCATTCAAACAGCGGCGCGGCGTGACGGGAGCACATGGAGTACACCACCTTGGGACGAACCGGCTTGCGAGTCGGCGTCGCCGGCTTCGGCTGTGGCGGCAGTAGCCGGCTGGGGCAGGCGACCGGCGCCAGCACCCGGCAATCGATCGCGCTGCTCCATCGCGCGATCGATCTTGGGGTGAATTTCTTTGACACCGCCAAAGCTTACGGAACCGAATCGATTGTCGGCGCCGCGGTGCGCGAGGTCGGGCGCGACTCCGTCGTCTTGTCGACAAAGAGCCAAGTCGCCAGCGGCGGCCGGCCGTTCGAC
This sequence comes from Alphaproteobacteria bacterium, assembly GCA_047517485.1. GTDB lineage: Bacteria > Pseudomonadota > Alphaproteobacteria > UBA7887 > UBA7887 > JAKZSU01. The sequence goes on along the minus strand of JAKZSU010000022.1, from coordinate 11,712 downwards.
GGTGCCCGGGTGGTCGCCAATCTCGAGCACTCGCTGGGTCACTTGAAAACCGATTATGTCGACATCTTTCATCTCCACGCGGTGCGCCCCGAGGCTTACGACCGCGCGGTCGACGAACTTGTGCCGGCGCTGCGGCGCGAACAGGAGAAAGGCAAGATCCGCCATCTCGGTATCACCGAATCCCCGCCCTTCGATGCCGACCACCGCATGCTGCGACGCGCCTTCGACGATGAGTTCTGGGATGTCGTCATGGTCGGATTTCACCTGATGCATCAGAGCGCCCGAACGTCGGTGTTCCCGATCACCCGGGCGCGCGGAATTGGCACGCTGGTGATGTTCGTGGTACGCGCCATCTTCAGCGATCCCGCGTACTTACAGGCGACCGTGGCGAGGCTCGCGGCCGCCGGCGCGGTCCCTCGCCCGATCGCCACCGATCGGCCGCTGGATTTTCTCGTTCATCGGACCGGCGCCGACAGCGTGATCGATGCCGCCTATCGCTACGCTCGTCACCAAGCGGGCGCCGATGTCGTGCTATTCGGCACCGGCGATCCGGCGCACCTCGACGCCAACATCGCGTCGATTCTCGCCCCGCCCCTACCCGCGGAAGATCTCGCGCGGATCGAAGACCTGTTCGGCGCCCTAGAGGGCGTCGGTCTCGACTTGCCGCGCAATCGATAAAAAAAGGGCCGGCGCGAGGCCGACCCTCCAAACCCATCATAGTGTGGTGTCGATCAGCGCTGGATCACACGAATCCCGCACGCCCCCTGATCGCCTCCTCCAGGTAGTGCGATCGTCGCGAGCTGCTCCAAACTGCCGGCGGCGTGAATCGCGATATCGTTGAACGTCGAGCCAATGTAAAGCTCGTCGCCATTGCCCGAAGTCTGCACCGAATAGTAGGTGTGGTCGAGATCGATCCGACCCACCAGCTCGCCCTTCGCCATGTCGTACTTCGAAAGCTGGGTGTAGACCGCGTACATTATGTTCGGATCGTGCTTATCCAGCGTCATCGAGAAAATCAGCACATCGGCCGTCGCGATGTCGGTTTGGGTCCACGAATTGTCATTGATGTTGACCGTCGTGGTGCCGACGACGAAATCGGCCAGCTGATCCCAATCGCCCGCGTCACGCGCCTCGCGGTTGGCGAACACCGGCGCGAAGTAGGGCATGATGATTTGATCGTGTGTATCGTAAAGCGACCAGAACGACAGACCGTCGGGATCGCCATAGGTCGGGCGCGCGTCCTCCCAGCTGTTGAGCAGAATCTCTTGGACGATGGCGCCGCTCTTCATATCGAACTGACGCACTTCGGGGCCGAAGCTCCAAATCGTCTCGTTGTCTTTCGACGCCACCAAAATGGTGTGGCCACGCGGGATGTCGAAAGATCGATATGGCTGTGCGTCGAGACCCGCGTCGGCGTGGAACACCGCGATGCGATGCAACGGCCGAATCTTATAGCGATCGGTCAGCAGCTCGACCTCGCTCAGCTGCACGTAGATCTCGCTCCCGTCATTACTGACCACCAAGCCGGCGATGCTTCGCGCGCGCGTGTTGCCCTGGCTGAGGACGGCATGAAACACGGTGTCGCAAGTATCGATATTGACCCCGACAATTTCGCCCCACCCATTGGTCAGTACGTAAGCGAGCGACGAATCCGCCGGCGACGGCGCGATCGCGATCGGTGAGCCGCGACCGACCAGCGCGCAGGTGTTGACCACGCTGCGCGCGGCGGCATCGATGACGTGCAGATTATTCGGCTTGGAGACGGCCAGGATGTATTCCTTGGCCAGCGCGTCCGTCTGCGGCATCGCCAGAATTGCGCTTCCCAGCGCGACCGCCGCCACGGTGCTCAGAATCTTCTTCATTGGTCTACCCCCCTTTGGACACGGATTTCTCAATCGGCGGCATTACGCTTAGACGGTGCCGTCATCGCTCGGGAATACCGAGTCGAGCAAGCGCCAGTCGCGCGCCGATGGCGCGTTGGCGTTCCAGTCCGGATAGGTGTTCATGGTGTCGGGCACCTGGGCCGGCCACCAACAGGGATCGGAACAACCGTACAGATCGGCTTCCATCGGCTGGCACAGGCCAGCGACGCCGCCGAACGGATCGACTTCCCAGCCCGGATCGAGGGTCGAGGAGCAGCCGGCGATAACCGTCTGCATCGCCCGAACCTCCTCCATTTTTCCTTGGTCGAGCGCGTCGTCTACCAGGCGCGCTTTTCGATTGAGCGATTTGAGGTGCTTCATGATTTGGCCCTCCGCGGTTCAATGTGGGTTTGGAAAAAGTCGGGATTGCGGTCCATGATGCGCGTATAGACCTCGATGCCGAAGTCCACCCAATCGCGCATCAGATCGCAATAGTGATAGGTCGGATGGATTGGGTCGTTATAGCGGGCATAGCTCTCGTGGTAGCAGCCGCCCGAACACAGATTGCGGATCCGACAGGTCTCGCAGCCGGTATCGCTGCGGTCGAGCGCGGATTCGATAAAGCGGCCGAGCGCCGGCTTGTCGATGCCGCCTTCGTCGACATGCCCGAAGGTGGGCAGGTCGGAGCCGGTAAACCGATGGCAGAGATTGATTTCGCCTTTGGTGTCGACGGCGAGCAAGCCGACCCCGGCGCCGCACGGCAAGGACTTGGTGTTGCCTTCCGACAGATCGCTGAGCATCTGGTGCAGATTGCTGAAGCCGATATTGCGGTTCTCGAACGCCGCGTCCATATAGCGCCGCCCGAGCGCCTTCATACTGGCGAACAAGTCGATCAATTCATCGCCGTTGAGCGCGAACAGCGTGTTCTCGCCCGAGGTCACCGGCGCGAAGCCGACTTCGTGAAAGCCCAGGTCGTTGATCAGGTGATCCCAGATGCCGACCACGTCGGTCACCCCCGCGGTCAGGGTGACCCGCGCGCCGACCGGGCGCGAGCGGTAGCGCGACAACAGCATGCGCGCCTTGTCCGCGACCACCGCATAGGTGCCGCCGCCGCCGACAGTCCGCCGGTTGCGGTCGTGGACCGCCGGTGGCCCGTCCATGCTGATGCTGAGGCCGAAACGATGCGCCTCGAGATAATCGACGATGTCCTCGGTTAGCAAGGTCGCGTTGGTGGTCATCGAGAAATCGACCTTCTTGTCGATTTCGACCGCGCGCCGTTCGGCGTACGTCACCACTTCGCGGATCAGCGGCATGTTCGACAGCGGCTCGCCGCCGAAAAACACGATGTTGAAGCGATCGCGGCTTTCGCCTTCCTCGAGCAGCATCTCGATGCTCTTGACCGCGGTCTCGAAGGTCATTCGCTCGCCGTTCGCCGGCGCCGCGAGATCTTCCTTGTAGCAATAGGTACAGCTCAGATTGCAGCCGCTGTTGACGTTGAGGACAATGGTCGACAGCGGGAAGTTCTTAACCTTGATCGACTTGTGGTCGGGATGGAGGGGACGACCGTCGGTCAGCACTTCGAGATCGATCAGCTCCTTGATGGTTTCGACCACCGCATCCGGCGGGTGGCGACCGTCGAAGCGGCGCCGCACGTCGTCCGCGGTCACCACGCTGTCGGTTCTCGAGCCGTCCGCGGCGGCGACCGGCGCGAACAGATCGATCATCTCGTCGGATAGGGAATCGAGCTCGAACAATCCCGATGTCGGGATGTGAAACAACATCCGCCGGCCATCGACATCGACCCGATGCACATTGCGTTCGACTAATCTTAAGTCACTCATCGGTGTATCCTCGTCACGCCGCCGCGCGGCGCCGGCCGGCCCTCTGCGAGCCGACCGGCGACCCCGCTTAGCGGATTGGTGGGTCGTTCCAGCGTTGGACGGTGACCAACAGCTGGCCTTCACCGCTGACCGCTCCACCGCCGTCGTCGACCGTGCCGACAACCTTGAGGTTGCCCGCATTGTTGGTCTCGAACGGCCGCGCCGGATTGAGGCCGGCATCGGCGGGATCGAATATGCCGGTATTCGGGTCCATCTTGCCCGAGAATCCGACATCGTCGAGATCCGCCGCGACTTCATCGAACGGCTCGACCACCCAGGTCGCCGGCATTGGCCCGATCCGCACGTCGCCGTCCATATACGCCACCGCGTCGAACAGCGCGTATTGGTCCGGCCGCGTGCCGCCACCCTCACCGACCCGGGCGATCGCGTAAGCCGGCTCGACCTTGACCGAGGCGACCGCGTCATAGACCACCATCGCGTCACCGGCGGATGCGGTGCCGCCGACCGAAATCGACCGCGCCCCGATCGCGGCGCCCGAGGACGCCGTCGCGGTCACCACCACCATATTCGCATCGGCCGAGACGGTTCCCGTCACCTCGACCCCGGCACCGAGATCGACGGCCCCGGACAGGCCGGTGCCATGGATCGCGATCTGGGTCTCGCCGCCCGCCTTGATGTAGCCCGGCTCGACAGCGAGGATTTGGGAATGCCCGGCGCGGATCTTCACCGCCTGGAAGTCAGCACCAATCTCGTCCTGGACGATGTTCATGAAACGACCCGATGCCGAATTGCCGTCCTCGGAAATTGTGCCGATCGACAGCAGCGTGCCCTGATCATCGGTGAGCCGGGCGCGCCACTCGTAACCAGTATAGATGATCGCGTTGCCCGCCATCTGACGGGTCACGCCATTTGCCATATTGAGTGGGGTCGACACCGCGTAATTATCGCCGTCACCGCCGTCCGCCGTCAGGATGCCGTAGGCGAAGCCTAAACCCGGTCCCCGCGCGACCCAGCTCCATTCACCGGAAATATCGACACTATGGCCTTGCCACGCGCTCCATGCCGCGGACTCGAACGGGAAGTGCTCGGTGAGCCAGTCGGTGGTCTCGGTGGTGGCGATTTCGAACCATTTCCGGTCGCGGCCATAGAGCTGATATTCGGTGGTCGGCCATTGCCCGAGATGGAAATCGATATGAATGAGCCATTCGTCGCGGGTGCGGCGCTGCAAGGCGCCCCGCGCGCCGGAATGGCAGCGCGCGCACATGTAGAAATATTCCGGCGGAAAATCCTCGATATACGCCGGCTGGCGTTCGAGGATGTAGCGATAGGGCTCCGCCTCGGACGGCGCCAATCCCTGCGTGTCGGCGAGATACTTGACCAAGGTCCGCTTCTCATCGGACGGAACTTCGACGCCGTGCATGATGCCCATGCGAACGATGGTCATCAGCCATCCCTCGGGCGTTCTGCGCTGCCCGTTGATCCGAGTCAGGCCACCGCCTTCATCGGCATGACACGCGCCGCATCGGGCATCGAGAATTTCTGCGCCGTCCGCCGCGGTCGCCGCGGTCGCGGACACCATCAGCGCCGTCATCGCGACGAGCGCCACTATCCAGTGTGGAAATCTAATGAACTGCTGCATGTGACCATCCCCTCCCTAGGTCGACATCACATCATAACGCCACGCGCTAGCCGTTTTGTCTCGGACAATCCGCGTCGGCGTACTGCGGTGACTTTCGTGGCATTGCCCACACGAGTCAAGACATTACCAAGGGTTATCGAAACCGTGGCACGCCCAAATGGTGATGAAAATCGCGAACTCGGAAATTGAGCCGCTGGCAGCCGGCGATCGCGCGTTCAACCTATTGCCACGCGCGGCGTAACGCGACCGCCCCCCGCGGGGTGCTCACGCGGTGATATATTGCCGCAGTTGTGCCGCCTCGCGCTCCGCCTCGGCGATCCGATCGCGCACCACGTCGCCGATGCTGACCAGCCCGACCAGCGCTTCGTCCTCGATTACCGGGACGTGGCGGATGCGGTGCTCGGTCATCAGACCCATAACATCCTGGATCGGGGTGTCCGGCTCGCAGGTAATCACCGACGTCGTCATCAGGTCACGTACCGACAGGGCCAAACAGGTATCGCCATGATCGGCGACGCCACGGATGACGTCACGTTCGGAAACGACGCCAGCCACCGCACCCTCTCCGTCAACCACCACCGCGGCACCGATCCGATGCACGGTCAGGGACTTGGTGAGATCTTGGACAGTCGCGTCGGGATCGACGGTGAAAACGTCGTTTCCCTTATGCTGCAAAATATCTTTCACGTACATGTCTCGGCCTCCTGAAACGGAGCCGCAACGCCTTGGGACAATCCAGGCACGTCGTTCGGCAAGAGAGTTTGCCATACTCGCCAAATCATCGCGGTCGAAACCAATCTGGCCCGGCTTGGGATACGATCCCGTCTTTGCCGAGCTTCCGCGCCCCTGTCCGCCCCGGTTGCGCCTTCGGACGGTTGGTCATTTGTCGGCGACTCTAGCACAAATCCGTCGCTATTGGCGAATTGGGCCTGGGCACCGTCGTTCGAAAATCATCGATAATGGCTGAATTCCGCTATTCCGCTGCTTGCGCGACCACGTCGGCGGCAAGCTTGCCCGATAGTTCGTGCAAGCTTTCGAATCGGTAGTTATAGGTTGCGACGCCGCGGCTCAATGAACGCAGTTCGATTATCAGGTCATTGATCTCGACCTGCGGCAGGAGCGCCGAGATCTGGTCCCAGCCTTTCCAGCCCTCACGCGCCTCGAAACCGAGAATTTGCCCGCGCCGGCCACTGAGCAGGCGCTGAACCTGGGCGGTAAATTCGGTCGGCACCAACACCGCGACGTGGAAAATCGGCTCGAGCAAGACTGGCTGGCACTTCGGCATGGCTTGGCCCATGGCGATCTTGCCGGCCATTTGGAAGGCCATTTCCGAGCTGTCGACGGCATGGAAAGAGCCGAACACCAGATCGACACGAACGTCGACGACGGGAAATCCGAGTGGCCCTTTTTTGCAATAATCGACGACCCCGGCCTCGACCGCGGGGATGTACTGCTTCGGAATCACCCCGCCAACGATCGAATTCTTGAACTCGAAGCCGGCGCCGCGCGGTTGCGGCGCGACGTCGATATAGGCGTCGCCGAATTGGCCATGTCCGCCGGTCTGTTTCTTGTGACGGCCCTGGATCCGCTCGATACGACGACGAATGGACTCCTTATAGGGAACCCGCGGCGGCTCGGTCAGCAGCGGCAAATTGAACTTGTTGCGCAACCGGCCCAACGCCACCCGCAGATGCATCTCGCCCTGGCCGCGCAACAGCAGTTGATGGGTATCGGCGTTCTGCTCGGTGACCAGCGACCGGTCTTCCTCCATAAGTTTGTGGAGCGCGTCCGAGAGTTTCACTTCGTCGGAGCGGTTCTCCGCCTCCATACCGAAAGCATATACTGGCTTGAGGCGCTCAACGACAAGACTGTCAGGCATCTCGGGCTTCGCGCCGGACGACAAGAGATCACCGGTCTTCACCCCGTCCATGCGGCCGAGCGCGACGATCTCGCCGGCCGCCGCGTTGGCGGTCTTGGTGATCGTCTGGCCGACCATACGGTTGACACTGCCGACCCGTTGGCCGTCGAGAGTCGCGCCGTCCGCGAGCGCGCCGCGCCACACCCGCACCAGCGACAACTTGCCGCTCGAACCGGTGTTATAGGTCTTGAGGACTTGGACCACGGTATCGCTGCCTTCGGCCAACCCGACGCGTTCCGCCGACGCCTGGTTCTCCGGGATGTCGTGGCGCATCGCCTTGAGCAGTCGCCGCACCCCGTGCTGGTGCTCGCCGGCGCCGAGCAAAACCGGCACCACCAGGCCGTCTTGGAAATCCTTCTTGATCGCGCTGAATATCTCGTCGGTCGGCGGGATCACGTCGTCCAGCAGTTGCTCGAGCAAGGTGTCGTCGAAATCGGCCAGCGACTCGAGCATCTCGGTACGTGCCGCTTGCTCGTCGTTGCTCATTTCACTGGGGATCTCGATCAACGAGGACGCGTCGTCGCCCTGATACGAGTAGGCGCGTTCGTGAACCAGATCGATATAGCCGGTCACCGACTCGCTGTCGCCGATCGGCACCTGGCGGACCACCAGGGCGCGCTCGGTCTGATCTTGCAACGCCGACAGCACGTCGCGCAGCGCCACCGACATACGGTCGAGTTTGTTGACGAAGATCATGTAGGGGATCGAGCGTTGCTCGAGAAAATGCAATAGCGGCGCCAGCGCCACCGCACGATCGATTTCCGGCTCGACGACCACGATCGCGGCATCGACGCCGACCACCGCATCGAGGGTTTCCTGGAGAAACTCGAGCGAGCCGGGGCAATCGAGCACGGTGAAACGCTCGCCCATGAACTCGAAATCCGCGACCGAAATTTCGACGCTCATCTGGCGCTCGCGCGCTTCGGTCGAGCTGTCGCCGACCATATTGCCTTCCTTGACCGAGCCCTTGCGCTGGATCGCGCCGGTCGCGAACAACAGATTCTCGAGAAGGGTCGTCTTGCCGCTTGAGAAGGGTCCGATCAACGCGATGCTGCGCGGACCCGAGGGTGCCTTTGGTGCCATGGCCTAATTTTTCGGCCGGAAAATGTCCGGCCGCCCCTATGCTAGCGGGCGCGTGTCCGTATCGTCGGCTTGCCACACCCGGGCGATTCCAATCCTGGTCGCCGACTCTTCACATTCGCGCCATCGGTGGCAAGCAAAACCTCGCCATCGGGCGCCGACGGCGGGAAATCGGCGACAATTTGCCGCCGGAAACGCGTTCGCCGCCGATCGGCCGCCGCGCCGGCGTGATGAAATTAATGTGAACGGGGCTGTATCGTTGACCGCGTGGTCGGATATGATTGTAATGTCATAAGAATTGCCGGCTCGGTTTCGCGGTGGAATTGCCGCGCCGATGTCCGGCCGACGAGGGGAGTATTTAATGTCCAATGGGTTGAGACGGCGACCCGACATCAGGACCCTGATCGCGGCATGCGGTGTCGTGGCGGCGGTGATGGCGGGGATGAATGCAACAAGCGCCAGCGCGGACGAGGGGTTCAGACTGTCGCAAACCTGCGCCGGGTGTCATGGCACCAGCGGTGCGTCACCGGGATCCACGATTCCGGTCTTGGGCGGCCAAAGTCCCGCCTATTTGGCTGACAGTCTGCGCGCCTACAAGAGTGGCGAGCGCTCGTTCTATGTCATGAAGATCTTCGCCGCCGGCTATGACGACGCCCAGATCGACGCCATCGCCGGATGGTTTGCCGCCCAACCGTGGGTCGCCAGCGCGGCACCGGTCGATGCGACCAAGGTCGCGCTCGGTAAAGTGGTGGCCGACACGAAGTGCGCCGCGTGCCATGCCTCGTCGGGTAAGAGCACCGCCAACGGGCCGCGGCTCGCGGGTCAGTCGGCGGCCTATCTGGCGCTCGCCGCTAAGGCCTACAAGACCGGCGCGCGTAGCCATGGCATCGCCTCCGCCGCGCTCGACGCGGTGAGCGATAGCGATATCGAGTTGGCGGCGCAGTTCTACGCGGCGCAGCGTTAAGACAATGACAAAGCTCGCGCATTCGACGATGCGCCGCACTTCACCGATCGGTGACGGCGCCGTCGACGCGACAAGTCGGGGGTTATCATGACGATTTCACGCAGACGTTTTATCCAGTCGAGCGCCGTCGGCGCCGGCGTCCTGGCGGCCAGCACACTGCCGCTTCCCGCGCTCGCCACCGGCGAGGTGATACCGAAATCGGGCAAGCGCGTGGTGGTTATCGGCGGCGGTTGGGGCGGCAACACGGCGGCCAAATATATCCGCATGCAGGACACCTCGATCGAGGTCGTATTGATCGAGAGAGGCGAAATCTTCCACTCCTGCCCGATCAGCAACTGGGTCATCGGCGGCATCAAGACGATGGCCGACATCACCGTCAGCTACGACGGTCTGGCGAGTAATCATGGCGTCAAACTGGTCACCGACACGGTCACCGGGATCGACACCGGGGCGCAAACCGTCGCCATCGCCAGCGGCGGCTTCATCAGCTATGACCGGCTCGTCCTGTCGCCCGGAATTACCTTGCGCAAGGGCCTGATCGAGGGTCTGTCGGACGCCCCGGCGGACGCCTTCCCGGCGGCCTGGAAAGCCGGGTCGGAGACCCAGACCCTGCGCAACCAACTTCAGGCGATGCCCAATGGCGGCACCGTCGCTCTGTCGGTCCCGCTTGGGCCGTTCCGCTGCCCGCCCGGGCCGTACGAGCGGATCTCGGTGATCGCCGATTATCTCAAGCACAACAAACCGGGCGCGCGTATCGTCGTCTTCGACGCCAATCCCAAGATCGTCTCCAAGGGCAAGCTGTTCAAGGCCGCCTGGGACGCGCTCTACGAAGGCATTATCGACTATCGCACCGAACAAAAGGTCGTGCGCGTCGATCCCTCGACCAAGACGCTGTACAGCGATTTCGACGAAATCACCGCCGATGTCGCCAACGTCATTCCCGAGCAACAGGCCAATACCCTCGCGTTCGACGCCGGTCTGATCCCCGAGGGCCGGCGCTGGGTACCGGTGAATCCCTGGGACTTCACCGCGACCGAAGCCGACAATGTGCAAGTGGTCGGCGACTCCACCGACGGCTCGACGGTCGGCAAGGTGCCGAAATCGGGCTATATCGCCAACTCGATGGGCAAGGTCGCGGCCGCCGCCGTGGTCGCCATGCTCAACGATCGCGAGACGCCCAGGCCGAGCATGGCGAATACCTGCTACAGCCTGGTCAGCGCCGCCGAGGGCATCTCGGTCAGCGCGGTCTACGACTACAACGACGAGGAGAAGAAGATCCTGCCGATCAAGGGCGCCACCGGCCTGTCGCCGACCAGCACCCCGCTGATCCGGCAAAACGCCGAGGATTGGGCGCACTCGATCTGGCGCGACATGCTCGCTTAATACCAAGGATGGCCCTCGGTCAATTTAGGAGAGAGCTCTGATAGACGACCATTCGAACATGGGTAATTCAGGAGCCATGAGCCGCCGGCGCTTGCTGGCGGCGGCTTCCGCCTCGGGCGCGGCCTTGCTGATCGGCCGCGCCGCATTGGCCGACGACGTAAGCGCCCCCACCCAAGATTTTCACGCCAAGCAACGCGACATCGCCGATCGCGCCGAGGCCGAGCGCATCGTCGCCGAGCTGATCGGCGATCGCATCCCGCGCGCCGGCGTGGTCCATCTGACCGCGCCCGATCTCGCCGAGAACGCCACCGCGGTGCCCTTCACCATTCGCGTCGACTGCGCGATGACCGCCGACGATCATCCGGTCTCGGTCCACTTGGTGGCGCTGGAGAATCCCTATCCCGAGCTCTCGCGCTTTCACTTCACCCCGGCGAACGGCGAGGCCGAAGTGAGCGGACGCTGCCGCATGGCCGCCAGCGCGCCGCTGGTGGTGGTGGCGAAAATGAGTGACGGCAGCGTCGCCACCACCGAGGCCTTCGTCGAGGTCACGGGCAGCGGTTGCGGATAGGCCGATGGCGGACAACAGAAAACCCCGCAGACGCGTCAAACTCGACCCCGACACCGCGCTAAAGGGCTCGGTGATCACGGTCAAGACCCTGGCCGAGCACGAGATGAAGTCCGGCGTGCGCTACGTCGAGGATAAGACGCTGATCTATCCGCGCTTCATCCTCAACAAGCTGATCTGCCGCTACAATGGCGCCGAGGTCTTCGTCGCCGACTGGGGCTCGGGCACCTCGGCCAATCCCTACCTCGCCTTCAAGCTCCGCGTCGACCAGTCCGGCGCAGTCGAAATCGAATGGATCGACGACGACGGCATCTCCACCCACGCGGTCGCCGAACTCACCGTCCTCGACGACACCGGGTAAGGGCGCGCCGCACCTCAAGATCGCTCTGAATTCCGTGAGCACCGCTCACGGCAAGCGCGACCGCGCGCCCGAGCTTATGCGAGGCAGCCTGCGTGGCGC
>JAKZSU010000021.1:0-11323 GCA_047517485.1 Alphaproteobacteria bacterium | reverse complement strand
CGCGGCCGAAACGCATGGCAAAACCGTCGGGCACCGCCACCCCTGACGAGCGAAAATCGGCCTCGGGCCACAAAAAGGCAATCGTCTGGTCGGTCATCGGCTGGGCCGCTCCTGTTTTCTTAGTGGGCAGACGTTTTTACCAACGCCAATGGATATTCATCCCCCCAGGGGCTAAAGTGCGCCGCCCAATCGGAGAGCTTTCATGCAGCCACTCGACAATATCCGCGTGCTCGATTTCACCACCCTTCTGCCTGGCCCGTTCGCCACCCTCATCCTCGCCGAGGCCGGCGCCGAGGTGATCAAGATCGAGCGCCCGGGCGGCGAGGAAATGCGCGCCGCATTGCCAAAATTCGGTCCTTCGAGCGTGCTGTTCTCGATGCTCAATCGCGGCAAGAAGAGCATCGAGATCGACCTCAAGCAGGACGGCGCCGCCGCCAGCCTGACCCCGTTGATCGAAAGCGCCGACGTGCTCATCGAACAGTTTCGCCCCGGGGTGATGGAGCGCCTTGGCTTGGGCTGGGACGCGGTGCACGCGATCAACCCGAAGCTGGTCTATTGCTCGATCACTGGCTACGGCCAGACCGGACCTAAAGCGGACATCGCCGGGCACGATCTCAATTACTGCGCTGATACCGGCTTCCTGTCGCTCACCCATGACAGCACCGGCAAGCCGATGATCCCGCAGACCCAGATCGCCGATATCGGCGCCGGCACCTATCCCGCGGTGATGAACATCATGTTCGCGCTGTGGGGGCGCGAGCGCAGCGGCCAGGGCGCCTATCTCGATGTCGCGATGACCGACAATATGTTCCCCTTCATGTGGATGCCGCTGGCGCTCGGCCACGCGCTCGGACAATGGCCGGAGGGCAATGATCTCCGCCTCACCGGGGCGAGCGCGCGCTATCAAGTCTATCGCACCGCCGACGACGGCCACGTCTCGGTCGGCGCGCTCGAACAGAAATTCTGGGACAATCTGTGCGACTGCATCGAGCTCGACGACGCTTTGCGCGACGACGAACGCGACCCGCAAGCCACCATCGATGGCGTCGCGGCGCTGTTCGCCGCCCGCCCGACCAAAGATTGGGAAAGTCGTCTGCTCGGCAAGGATGTCTGCGCCGTGGTGATCCGCAGCATCGACGAGGCGATCGCCGACATTCATCACCAGGCGCGCGGGCTGTTCGCCCATGACATCGCCTCCGACCAACAAACCCTGCCGGCGCTGCCGGTGCCGGTGGTCGCGCGGCTACGCGGCGACGGCAAGACCGGTGCCGGCCCGGCGCTCGGCAGCGCCAACGCGCTGATGTTCGAGCCGCGTGGCGCGGCGGCCCCAAACGCCGAAGAAAGCTGAGCACGCGATGGCGGCGAAAATTCTGTTGATCCAGGGCGCCAACATGACCTGGCTCGGGCGTCGCCAGCCGGAGATCTACGGCACCGCGACGGCGGCCGAACTCGACGTATTTGTCAACAGCCACGCGGCGCGATTGGGGTGCGACCTCGCCATTCACTACACTCATATCGAGGGCGAGGCGATCGCCCGGCTCTACCAGGAGGTCGAGGACGGGATCGATGGCCTGATTATGAATCCCGCCGGGTTCACCTATTCGGGCTTCGCATTGCGCGACGCGATTCTCGGCTGCACCGATCTACCCTACGTCGAGGTCCATATCGGCAACTTGGAAAAACGCGGCATGAAATCGGCGCTCGCCAATGCCGCGATCGGTGTGGTCGCCGGCTTTGGGCTCGATTCCTACCGTCTCGGTCTCGAGGCGATGGTCGCCCACCTCGAAGATTAAGAAAGTCATGAGCACACTCAAGGTCTCTCCCGGGATCCTCGATATCGCCGCCTACATCCCTGGCCGCGCCACCGCCGAGGGCGGCAGCCGGCTGATCAAGCTGTCGTCCAATGAGACCCCGCTCGGCACCAGCCCGGCGGCGATCAAGGCGTTCCAGGCGCTCGCCAGCGAACTGCACCGCTATCCCGACGGCGCCGCCTATGATCTTCGCGACGCGCTCGCCGCGCGCTGGGGCTTGGACGCCGACCGCATCGCCTGCGGCAACGGCTCGGACGAGCTGATCTCGCTGCTCGCCACCGCCTACGCCGGGCCCGGCGATGAAGTGCTGATGACCGAGCATGCCTTCGCGATGTACAAGATCGCGACCCAGACCAACGGCGCCACCCCGGTCGAAGTGCCCGAGGTCAAACTCACCGCCGATGTCGATGCGCTGCTCGAAGCCGCCGGGCCCAACACGCGGCTGTGTTTTCTCGCCAATCCCAACAATCCGACCGGCACCTATATCCCGTCCGACGCGGTGCGGCGGTTGCGCGAAGGGCTGCCCGATCACACGCTGCTGGTGGTCGACGCGGCTTATGCCGAATATCTCCGGCGCAACGATTATTCGCCGGGAATCGAACTCGTCGATGGCCACGACAATGTGGTGATGACCCGGACGTTCTCGAAAATCTTCGGCCTGTCGGCGCTGCGTCTGGGCTGGATGTACGCGCCGCGCGCCGTCATCGACGTGGTCACCCGCATCCGCGGGCCGTTCAACGTCAACGGAGCCGCCCAGGCCGCCGGCATCGCGGCGCTCGAGGACACAAAGTTTCTCGATACCGCGATCGCCTTCAATGAACACTGGATGCCGTGGCTCGAGGACCGAATGCGCGAGCTCGGCCTCACCGTCCACCCGTCGAGCGCCAACTTCGTCCTCGTCGAATTCGACGACGCGTCGAGCCACAACGCCGGGGCCGCGTATCAATATCTCCTCGCCCACGGCATCGTGCCGCGCCGGCTCGATAATTACGGCCTGCCCAAATGCCTGCGCTTCTCGCTCGGCCTTGAGGACGAGAACCGCGAGGTCGTCGCGGTGTTGAAGGAATTCCTCGGCCGTTGAGCGCTATCCGGCGCTTTCATTGTCGTCGAGCCGAGGAAACGGATCCGCGAATTCGGCCGGCAACTCAAGCCAGTCCTTCACCTCCTCCAAGGTCTTGAATACCATGATTGTAGCGTAAGAACTGTCCCGCCTTACCTCATACATGCGGTTCATGCCGTAATCGACTAGCTTGGGAGCGATTATGGCAACTTTTCGCCGTCCCAACGCCTTGTCATATTTGCCGAAAAATTGCGCGAGATCGGCGATTTGCTCATTCGTCGCGCTGCCGCCGCCCTCGCGCAAATCGACAATCCGGCTCATTCCTGGCCGCAACCGCGGATCGTCGTTGATTCGACGCATCGCGTCCATCCATTCGTCATGCACATAGTCGCCGAACCGTTTGACGAAAGTGCAGGACAAATCATCGTAAATTTCGTACCAAACGCGCATGTCCTTAAAGTATCATTTCACGGCAGGGAATAATAGTTTCCCCCGGAAATATGAGGCGAGCACCTATTTCGCCGCTACCGCCGCCACCGTATTGCGCGGATACTCAATGTAACGCGCGGTCTCGTCGGCGACCGCCTGGCCGCATAGCCGTTCGACGACGTGAAACGCCATGTCGATGCCGGCGGCGACCCCCGCCGAGGTGACGATGCCGTCGTCGACCCAGCGCAATGTGCGCTCGACGGTAACCCCGGCGTCGAGATCCTCGAGCAAATCCAGCGCGCCAAAATGCGTCGTCGCCCGCTTGCCCTCGAGCAGCCCCGCCTTGGCGAGCAGCAGCGAGCCGGTGCATACCGACGTGGTCAATTGCGCGGTCGCCGAAGTCTCGCGAATCCAATCCAAGGTCGCTTGATCGTCGATCAGCGCCCGCGTCCCGAAGCCGCCGGGGACCAGCACCAGATCGATCTCGGGAGCATCGGCGAAGCCATAATGCGGGATCACCTGCAAGCCCCCGGTGGTCGCCACGGCGGTCGCGGTTTTGGCCACCGTGAAAACGTTAAACGGCGCATGTTCGTCGCTGCGCCGCGACACCCCGCCCGGGATCGTGCGGGTGCGCGAAAACACCTCGAAAGGCCCGGCGAAATCGAGCACCTCGACATCGTCGAAGATCAGAATACCGACGTTCATTTTGCTCATCGGTCGAAGTCCTCCGTCACCGGTCCGCCGCGATCCGCCATATTTCGTCGCCCTGATCGAGGCGCGCGACCAGCGCCCGGCGCTCGGCCTCCAGCGCGCCCGGCAGCCGGTCGCCGAAACGCTCGAATAGCTCGGTCTGCGACTCGGTCTCTTGCCGCGCCGCCGCGCGATCGATATCCATGATGCCGTTGAAGTCTTCCGCGCCGAAGTCGAGACCGGTCCAGTTGATATCCTGGTGGCGCGGCATCGTCCCGAACGGACTGGCCACCGCGTCGGCGCGCCCGTTGACCCGTTCGACGATCCATTCGAGCACCCGCATATTCTCGCCGAAGCCGGGCCAGATGAAGCCGCCGTCGGCGTCCTTGCGGAACCAATTGACCCGGAAAATCTTCGGGGGCCGCGCCAAGCCTTCGCCGAGCGCCAACCAGTGGCGCCAATAATCCGCCATGTTGTAGCCGCAAAACGGCAGCATCGCCATCGGATCGCGGCGGATCGCCGCTTGATCGGCCGCCGCCGCGGTCGCTTCCGAGCCCATCGTCGCGGCGATATAGACCCCGTGCGCCCAATCGCGCGATTCGAACACCAGCGGATAGGTGTGGCTCAGCCGGCCGCCGAAGATGAAGGCGTCGATCGGCACGCCGTCGGGGTCGTCCCACGCCGGGTCGATGCTCGGGCAGCGGCTGGTCGCGCAGGTGAAGCGCGAGTTGGGATGCGCCGCGGCGCGCCCGCAATCGGGCGTCCAGTCGTTGCCCTGCCAATCGATCAGGTGGTCCGGTGCCTCGCCGTCGATGCCTTCCCACCACACGTCGCCGTCGTCGGTCAGCGCGACATTGGTGAAAATCGTATCGCGCTCGAGCATTTTCATCGCGTTGGGATTGGTCTGGTTCGAGGTTCCCGGCACCACCCCGAAACAGCCGGCCTCCGGGTTGATCGCATAGAGCCGGCCGTCGTCACCCGGTTTGATCCAGGCGATGTCGTCGCCGACGGTATGCACTTTCCACCCCTCGTAGCCGGCGGGCGGGATCAGCATCGCCAGGTTGGTCTTGCCGCAGGCGCTGGGGAACGCCGCCGCGACGTAAGTTTTTTCACCGCTCGGCGACTCCAAACCGAGGATCAGCATATGTTCGGCGAGCCACCCCTCGTCGCGCGCCATCACCGAGGCGATGCGCAGCGCGAAACATTTCTTGCCGAGCAGCGCGTTGCCGCCATAGCCGCTGCCGAACGACCAGATCGCTCGTTCCTCGGGGAAATGGACGATGTATTTTTCCGTATTGCACGGCCACGCGACGTCCGCCTCGCCGTCCGCCAACGGCGCGCCGACCGAGTGCAGACAGGGCACGAACTCGCCGTCGCCCAACACCTCGAGCGCGGCGCTGCCCATCCGGGTCATCGTCCGCATGCTTGCCGCGACGTACGGCGAGTCGGTCAGTTGCACGCCGATATGCGCGATCCGCGAGCCCAACGGCCCCATGCTGAACGGGATCACATACATCGGCCGACCGCGCATCGCGCCGTCGAACAGCGAGCGCAACGTCGCTTTCATCGCGACCGGATCGACCCAATTGTTGTTCGGCCCCGCGTCGGCCTGATCCGCCGGACAGACAAAGGTGCGGTCCTCGACCCGCGCGACATCGGCGGGATCGGAGCGCGCCAGAAAGCAGCCCGGACGCTTGTCCTGATTGAGCACGATCAGCGTGCCGGCCGCGACCATCTCGGCGCACAGGCGGTCATATTCCGCTTGGCCGCCGTCACACCAGATCACCGAGTCCGGCTTGGTAAGCGCCGCCATCTCCTCGACCCACGCGAGCAGTTTCTTATTCGTTGTCACACCCGTCTCCACCGGCATCGGTAATCCTAGACGTCACAAGGCGTATTGCGCCTCGCGCGCCACGACTTTCCTGTGATTTGCGCCACAAATCCAGTGAAAATCTCCTATCGGCGGCATAATAACCTTCTATAGGAACACCGGGGGCGGCTCGCCGAGCAAAACCCGGCCGATCGATTCAAAATGACTGTCGCGCGCCTGAATTTGTTGCGACAGGGTGTGCATGTCGCGGAATCGGCGCTCGAACGGGCTGCCGGGGAATATCCCGTCGACGCCGCACGCCTTGTGGGTCTGGTCGGCGACCGCCATCGCGGCGTGAATCGCATGGCTCGCCGCCAGGCGAATCCGCGCCCGATCCGCCACCTCGATCGGCGTACTGGGCTTGGCGCGGCGATAGACGTCGGCGAGGGTTGCCAACAGATACGCCCGCGCGGCGCCGAGCTGGGCCTCGGCACGCGCAATGCCGGCCTGCACCGTGGCGCTGTCGGCCATGCGTCGCAACCCCAAGGGCTTCTTGCGCCGTGCCAGCGCGATCAGTTCTTCGAGCATCGCCCGGGCGATGCCGAGCGCCGCCGCCGCCACCGAGGCGGCATACAGGCTTTGCATGGTAATCGCGTAAAGCGGCCCGGGCTCGCGGCACAGTGACGGGTCGCCGCGCCGCCCGGTGAACGCGTCGGGCACGAACAGATCGTCGACACTGAAGGATTCGGATCCGGTGCCGCGCAGCCCCAGCGTGTCCCAATCATCGTCGAGCGTGACCGCGGCGGCGGGGAACAGGAAGGTCAGCATGATCGACCGCCCCTCGCCATCGACGCGCAGCGCGCCGTCGGCCTCCAAAACGTCGCAGTGCGCGCCCATCCACGTCGCATGCCGGCAGCCGCTGGCAAACCACCAGCGGCCGGTTATCCGGTACCCGCCGGGCACCGCCTGCGCCTTGGTGTCATTCGGCGGCCCCCACGCCACCAAGGCGTCGGCATCGCCGAACACCGTCCGCGCCGTCGCGGGCTCGAGATACGGCGCGATCAACGCGCTGGCATTGGCGACGAACAGGTTCCAGGCGACCGAGGCGTCATGGCGCGCGATCTCCTCGATGGCGCGGACATAGGTCGTCGGATCGACCTCGTCGCCGCCGACCGAGCGTGGCAGCATCATGCGCAACAGGCGCGAGTCGTGCAGCGCCGCGACGATCGCATCGGGCAGCCGGCGCGCCGCCTCGATTTCGTCCGCCGCCGCGGCGATTTGCACCGCCAGCCCACGCGCCACCGCGACCGGGTCTTTGGTTACAGCTTGATCCATTGATCGGCTTTTGGTCCAGAGTCCTCGCCATTGCTAAACATGCGCGCGGCGCTGTCAATCCTCACCGGATTATACCGGCCATGTGATACAATCGGCGCAGATATGAGCAAAGCCTTCACCAAGGAAACCGAGCCCGAAGAACCCGATCGGGAACCGGTGCCCGCCGGCGGGAAAAACTACGTCACGCCCAAGGGTCTGAAACTGTTGCAGGACGAGCTCCACGAATTGTCCCGCGTCGAACGGCCAAAGGTCGTCGAGACCGTATCGTGGGCGGCGTCGAACGGCGATCGCTCGGAGAACGGCGACTATATCTACGGCAAGCGGCGGCTGCGCGAGATCGACCGGCGCATGCGGTTCATCCTCAAGCGCCTCGACATCGCCGAGGTCGTCGACCCCAAGCAGATCGGCGATCGCGACCAAGTGCTGTTCGGCGCGACGGTAACTTACGCCGGCGACGACGACATCGAGAAAACCATCCGCATCGTCGGCACCGAGGAGGCCAGCATGGAGCGCAACGAAGTCAGCTGGATCGCCCCGATCGCCCGCGCCCTGCACAAAGCCCGCGTCGGCGACACCGTCGAGATCGCCACCCCCAGCGGCCCCAATCCGATCGAAATTATTGCCATTCGCTACGACGATTAATCGAAAAGCCGAAAACGAGCGCGTAAACTGAATCGATTTTCTGGCCGGGAATCTTAAACCCCCGGACGGCCGCCAGTCCTCGGCCAGGCGCTGGGCTTCGGCAACTTGGCTGGCGTCCAGACTTCGTTCCAAGACGCCGCGATTACCCACCGCGCAGTCGCGATCCTCGCCCGCTTGCAGGCGGGCGGCGTCGATCGTGTACCACATGTGTGCGGCGACATGGTCTTGCGAGACTCCCTCGCCGAACCGGTACATATAGCCGAGATTGAGTTGCGCGTTGCCGACACCCTGGTCGGCGGCCAGCTGGTACCAACCGGCGGCCTCGGCGTCGTCCCGGGAGACCGCCAGCCCGTTGGCGTACAAGACGCCGAGATTGAATTGGGCGGTGGCATTGCCGTGTTCCGCAAGCGGTCGCCACAGGCGCAACCCGGTCGCATAGTCGCCCGCCTCGAAGGCATCGACCCCGTCCTCATAGGCGCGCGGCTTGGCACGGTTCGAACGCGCGAGCACCCGCGCGGCAGCGGCGCCAACCGACTTCAGGCAATACGAACGACTCCTATTCCCATTCCCCCGATCCCGACGATCCGTCGCGAGCCGCGCCTCCCAAGCGCCGCGCCCGCGCCGGCTACCTTCATTAACCCCCATGCGACAAGTGGCCGGGAAATGACGGTGCGAGTGCGCCATGACGCGCAATATCCATCGAAGGGTCGAAATTCGCTCCGAAAGCGATATAACAAGGCGGTTCAGCCAATTATGGGGACCACGCCATGCCGACATTCGACATCGTCTCGCGCACCAACATCGCCGAGGTCGACAACGCCGTCCAAAGTGCTACGCGCGAGATCGGTACGCGCTATGACTTCAAGGGCGGCATTTGCGCGGTCGAGCGGGTCGACGAGACCTTGGTGATCCACGCCGACGACGATTTCAAATTGAAGCAGGTCCACGACCTCCTGCTCGGTCACATGGCCAAGCGCAAGGTGAACCCCGCCGCGTTCGAATTCGGCGACCCCCAGCAGGCCTCGGGCGGTACGGTGCGGCAAACCGTCCTGATCAAGCAAGGCATCGATCGCGAACTCGCGCAGAAGATCGTCAAGGCGGTCAAGGGCGAGAAAATGAAAGTCCAGGTCGCGATCCAAGGCGATGAACTGCGCGCCTCAGCCAAGAAGCGCGACGACCTTCAGGCGGTGATCGCCCTGGTCAAGGGCCTGAAAATCGACCATCCCCTGCAATTCGTAAACATGCGCGATTGAAGTGCGAAGAGTCGACACCCTACCGATACCTTGATCGACGTGGATTCGGCTCATTTCCGCGGTCGCCGCCGGACTATGGATGGGGCTGGGGATGAGCGCCGCCGGCGCGCTCGGCCATGTCGCAACGCCCGCCGGCGCCATCCCGATCCTCGCGATCATGTGGACCGATGCCGATCTTTCGGTCGGCTATACCGCCGCGCGCGCGATCAGGCGCTACGGGACCGACGCGGTCCCGCACCTGATTTCGGTCGTGGCCGGAGACGCGGCCCCTGAAGTCCGTGCCGGCACGGCAAAATCGCCTGGCGAACTCGGCGCCATGGCTGGTGCCGCGATCGCTGCTCTGACCCAAGCCAAATCCGACCCCGACACCATGGTGAGCGAGTCGGCCGCGACAGCGCTAAGCGTCATTGAATCGGCCCCACCCTCCATACGTGACGCCGCGTCCGGACCCGATCGCGAAATCTTGCACTATTCGCAAGACCATTAGATCGCCCACTCTCAATAATGCGGGTCGTACATATACGCCGCGATCGCCGCGTCGAGATCGTCGGGACGCGGCACGGTGGCCAATTCTTCGGCGTACGCCACCTCGGCGACGGCGACCGCGATCGAGCGTGAGAGTGAACGGATTTCGGCCAGCGGCGGATAGAGCGAGCCGGCGGCCAAATCGGCCTCATCGACCCGACCCGCCAGGGCGTGCGCCGCGGCGAGAAACATATCGTCGCTGATCCGGGTGGCGCCGCAAAACACCGCGCCCAGACCGATGCCGGGGAAAATGTAGGCATTGTTGCCTTGGCCGGGGCGCTGGTCCTTACCGTTCACCGTGACCGGCGCAAACGGGCTGCCGCTGGCGAAGATCGCTCGGCCGTCACTCCACGCATAGGCCTGCTCGGCGGTGCACTCGGCGCGCGAGGTCGGATTCGACAGCGCGAAGATCCCCGGCCGCTCATTGACCGCCGCCATCGCCGCGATCACCGCCTCGGTGAAGGTGCCCGGCGCGCCGGTCGCACCGATGAGAATATTCGGCTTCAGATGGTGAATCGCATCGACGAAGGATGCCGGCGCATGGTCGTGCGCGTAAGCGAGATTATGCGCCATCAGATCGTCGCGCCCGGCGACCAGGAGACCATGCTCGTCGACAAACCACAGCCGGCGGCGCGCCTCGTCGTTGCTCAGACCGGCGGCCATCAACGCCGGCACCATGAGGTCGGCGATGCCGGTCGCCGCCGACCCCGCGCCAAGGAACATGATCGTCATGTCGGCGAACCCGCGCCCCGAGATGCCGGTCGACGCGTAGACCCCGGCCAGCGCCACCGCCGCGGTCCCTTGAATATCGTCGTTGAAACACAGCACCCGGTCGCGATAGGTGGCGAGATGGCGATAAGCGTTGGGGGTGAGGAAATCCTCGAACTGGATCAGAGCGCCGGGAAATTTGTCTTGCACCGCGACAATGAATTCCTCGACCAGAGCGTGATAGTCGGGACCGGTCAAGCGCGGGCCGTTGATCCCGAGATAGAGCGGATCGGCCCGCATCTCCTCGTTGTCGGTGCCGACATCGAGCATCACCGGCAGGCACTGATGGGGATGAATGCCGGCACACGCGACATAAAGCGCCAGCTTGCCAATCGGAATGCCCATGCCGCTGGCGCCGAGATCGCCGAGGCCGAGGATGCGTTGGCCGTCGGTGACGACGATGACCCGCACGTCGTCCTCGGGCCAATTGTCGAGATTCTCGCGCACCCGTCCGCGGTCCTCGGGGGTCACGTAGAAACCCTTGGTTTGGCGAAATATTTGCGCGAACTCCTTGCACGCCTGGCCCACGGTCGGCGTGTAGACCACCGGCATCAGCTCGTCGATATTGTCGATTAGCGTGCGATAGAACAGACGCTGGTTGCGGTTCTGCAGCGCGGTGAGAAATATATACTTCTCGATATCATTGTTCTTGCGTCGGATGTTCGCCAACACGCGCTCGAGCTGGAGCGGCTGAGGACAAATCGCCGCCGGCAGCAGACCGCGCAATTTCAACCGCCCGCGTTCCTCGTCGGTGAACGCTGTCGACTTGTTGATCGCGGGGTCGCGCAAAACGTCAAAGCCGGTCGGGCTCTTGGTGTCGGTCATAGACCGTCCTCGCCAACGGTGATTAGAGACTCCGTGCCACTAGTGTCCGGTTAAAAATCGAATAAATTCAATTGGTTGGTTATTTGCGAAGCGTTGCATCTGTTTTCGTCTCCCGCAAGTGCTTGATGTATGGGCATTTTCTCGAAGAGGGTCACCGAGAGGATCTGTAACAAAG
>JAKZSU010000020.1:0-4759 GCA_047517485.1 Alphaproteobacteria bacterium | reverse complement strand
TTCGACGCGACCGACCGGCGCCCTGTGGACAAGTGGACAGCCGCTCCGCGCCCGACCACTTCCCCACAGGGCCAGCAACCGCAACAGAAGCGGTCAACTCATATGGTACATAAACCGGTCAACTCAGAATGTTCTCGACACGCTTGTTGGGCACTGCGGCATGGTCCTCGGTGCCCACACGACCCGATAGTGCGCCGTTTGATCCATTCGCGAAGATTGACTTATTTCTATTAATAGACATAATATAACAATATATACTTATATAGACAAAGCGAATCCTCATGGCGGACATCGAAACCCACTCCCCAATCCAAACTGAACTCGACCTGGCGGGCGCCGCACTTCGGACATTTTTCAATATCGCCGACGCCTGGGATCTCGACGTTGACGAGCAGATGACGCTGCTCGGCCTCACGTCGCGCTCGACATTCTACAAATGGAAAAAACAGCGGACCGGCCGACTGCAGAAAGACACGTTGGAGCGGATTTCGTACCTACTCGGGATCTTCAAGGCCCTGCAAGTTCTCATCCCAAACGCCGCCGAAGCCGATCGCTGGATTAAGAAACCGAATGCCGCGCCGCCGTTCGGCGGAAAGTCGGCGCTTGAGCGGATGCTCGCCGGCCACGTCGTAGATCTTCACGCCGTCCGCCAATATCTCGACGCCCAACGCAATGGGTAAACCCGACCGCGCGCCCGAGCCATCTTCATCCACCGCCAATTTTATGATCGCACAGACGTCCGTGAGTGTAGCGAACGGCAAGCGCGACCGCGCGCCCGAGCTTATGCGAGGAAGCCTGCGTGGCGCTTGAACGCCCTTTAAAAACCAACAGAGTCGACTGGCGACCGTGTTGGCGCATCATCCCCGGCCGCTTCCCGCCGATCGACATTTTCGAGCGTGTCGCGAACCCCACCGACCTGGAAGCGGTTATCGCGCTGGAAGCGATGACCGACGACCGCGTGCGCGACGAAGTCGGCGCGTTGCACCTCGTCCCACCGGAGGATCGAATCTCCGGTCCCGGCTCATCCCTCATCATGGCCGCTTTCACCCACCCGGGCCCGACCGGCAGCCGTTTCAGCGACGGCACATGGGGCGTCTATTACGCGGCCGACACGCTAGACACCGCGGTCGCCGAGACCAAACATCACCGCGCCGAATTCATGCGGGCAACCGAAGAGCCCGCCATGGAGCTGCAAATGCAAGTCATCGCGGCGGACATCACCGGAGATCTCCACGACCTCCGTGGCTTCGGCGCGGCGCATCCCCACTTATACGATCCCGACGATTACTCCGCGCCCCAGGCGCTCGCCCGATCGCTCCGCGAAGCAGGCTCGAACGGCGTCGCCTACGACAGCGTCAGACACGCGACCAGCGAATGCGTCGGCGTTTTCCGCCCCCGCCTTTTGAGCGATGCCAGGCAAGAAAGACACCTCGGCTATCGATGGGACGGAGACAATATTTCGGATGTATACGAGCTTGGCGAGTATCGCGGCGAAGCGTAAGGGTGCCCTCCCTACTCCCACTCGATCGTCCCCGGCGGCTTGCTGGTGACGTCGTAGACCACCCGGTTGATGCCACGCACCTCGTTGATGATCCGGTTCGCCACCCGGCTCAAGAAATCGTGGTCGAACGGATAGGTGTCCGCGGTCATGCCGTCGGTCGAGGTTACCGCGCGCAGCGCGCAGACGAAGTCATAGGTGCGGCCGTCGCCCATCACGCCGACGGTGCGCACCGGCAGCAGCACGGCGAAGGCTTGCCAGATCGCGTCGTAGAGACCGGCGGCGCGGATTTCCTCGAGGTAGATGCGATCGGCCTTGCGCAGGATTTCGAGTTTTTCTTCGCTGACCTCGCCGGGGATGCGGATCGCCAGGCCGGGGCCGGGAAACGGGTGACGGCCGACCAGCTTTTCTTCCAACCCGAGCTCGCGCCCGAGTGCGCGCACTTCGTCCTTGAACAATTCGCGCAGCGGCTCGACCAGCGTCATCCGCATGCGTTCGGGCAGGCCGCCGACATTGTGGTGCGACTTGATGGTGACGCTCGGGCCGCCGGCGAACGACACCGACTCGATAACGTCGGGATAAAGCGTGCCCTGGGCAAGAAAGTCGGCGCCGCCGATTTTTGCCGCCTCCTCCTCGAACACGTCGATGAAGGTCGCGCCGATCGCCTTGCGCTTGGCCTCGGGATCGCTCACGCCCGCAAGCGCGCCCAAAAAATCGCCCCGCGCGTCGCGGTGGACCAGCGGCACGTTGAAGCGGCCGCGGAATGTCTCGACCACTTCGTCGGCCTCGCCCTCGCGCAACACCCCGGTGTCGACGAACACGCAGGTCAATTGGTCGCCGATCGCCTCGTGGATGAGCACCGCGGCGACCGAGGAATCGACCCCTCCGGACAGGCCGCAAATCACCCGCCCCTTGCCAACCTGGGCGCGAATGCGGCCGATTTCGGCCTCGCGAAAGGCCGCCATCGTCCAATCGCCACCGCACCCGGCGACGCGGTGGGTGAAATTTTTCAGCAGCGCCGCGCCATGCGGCGTGTGCACCACTTCCGGGTGGAACATCAGGCCGTAAGCGCGCCGTGCGTCGTCGGCGATCACCGCGTATGGCGCGCCTTCGGAGACCGCGACCGCCTTGAACCCGGGCGGCGGCGCGGTGATGCGGTCGCCGTGGCTCATCCACACCTGTTCGCGCGCGCCCTTGTCCCACACGCCGTCGAACAGCGCGCAACCCTGCGTGACATCAACGAAAGCGCGGCCGAACTCGCGATGATCCGAGCCCTCGACGGTACCGCCGAGTTGGGCGCACATCGTCATCTGGCCGTAGCAAATCCCGAGCACCGGTACGCCCGACTCGAACACGCGCTCCGGCGCGCGCGGGGTATCGTCCGAGGTTACCGAATCCGGCCCGCCCGACAGGATGATCGCCGTCGGTGTCTCCGCCGCCAGCGCTTCGTCCGCTTTCTGCACCGGGACGACCTCGCAATAGACGCCGGATTCGCGCACCCGGCGGGCGATAAGCTGGGTGACCTGGGATCCGAAATCGATGATGAGCACGCGGTCTGTCACGAAAAGCGTCCTATGCAATGCGGGGCTGCCCCTAGATAAAGCCTTGCGACACGGTTCGCCAGCGTCGCGTAGACTGCCCCGTCAACTCAGTCAAATCACGCCCCGGGGGCACCCCGTGAAAATCGCCGACATCATCGCCATTCCGCTATCGTTTCCCGTGCCCGAGGACAAGTCGGTCACCCTCGGCATCGGCCGCGCGGTCAAGCGCGACACCGTATTGGTAAAAGTCACCACCGAGGGCGGGCTGATCGGCTGGGGCGAGGCGCATGCCGGTCGCGCGCCGGGCGCGGTCGCGCAATTGATCGACTCGACGCTCAAAACCCTGGTGCTGGGGATGGACGCGACCGATGTCGTCGGCGTGTGGGCGAGGGTCTACAAGATGCAGCTCGGCAGCCACGGCATGGGCGCGGCGGCGGCGATTGCCTTGAGCGGCATCGACCAGGCGTTGTGGGACATTCGCGGCAAGGCGGTGGGCTGGCCGGTGTGGCGTCTGCTCGGCGGCAGCGACCGACCGATCGCGGCCTATGGCGGCGGGGTGTCGCTCGGCTATCAGCCGCCCGAGCAATTGGCCGAGGAAGCCCAAGCCGTGGTCGATGCCGGCTATCGCGCGCTCAAGCTCAGGGTCGGCGACAATCCGCGCGACGATATCGCGCGGGTGCAAGCGGTGCGCAAGGCACTTGGGCCCGACATCGATATCCTCGTCGACGGCAATGCCGCGCAAAGTCTCGACGATGTGCGCCGGGTCATGCCGGCGCTCGACGACGCCGGCATCGGCTGGCTCGAGGAGCCATTCCCGCCGCACGATCACCGGCGCTACGCCGAGGCGCGCCGTTATGGCCGCACCCCGCTCGCCGCCGGCGAGAACCATTACACTCGTTATGAGTTTCACCGGCTGATCGAGGACGGCGTGGTCACTATCATCCAGCCCGATGTCTCGAAGACCGGCGGCCTCACCGAGGGGCTGCGGATCGCCGCGCTCGCCAGCGCCTGGAAGCTGCGGATTAATCCGCACACCTCGGCCACCGGGCTCAATGTCGCGGCCAGCATTCACTTCCTCGCCAGCATCGATAACGCGGGCTATTTCGAGGCCGATCTCGCGCGCCACAATCCGTTCCGCGACGAGCTCTGCGACTGGCAAGCCGAGGTCGCGCCCGACGGCACCGTCCGCCCCCCCGACCGCCCCGGCCTCGGGGTAGATATAGACGAGAACGTGCTGGCTTCTCTGCCGCTAATCGACGGACCGGGCTACGTCTAGCCCCGCTTGAGCCGCCTTTTCGTCCCCCTCCCCACTACGCGGGCGATCGGAGTCACACAACTTCGGTCGCGCCCGGATTTTTGCGAAGGGTCCCCCTCATCCCGACCTTCTCCCGCGAAGGGAGAAGGGGACAAAGTGCGGTCTCGATGGTTGCCACATACGCCAACGAAAAGCCCTCGCCCCTCGCGGGAGAGGGTTTGGGTGAGGGGGTCGTTTCGAATATGAAATAATACCACCGAGCGGAATGCCTGACTCACGTTGGGGATTCCCAAGCGGTCCGATCTCTGACTCAATGTGGTGAACTAATGAGGTTCGCCATGGCAGCGCCTATCGACTTACGGAACGATTTTGACAGCGTCTCACTGCGGCGCCTCGCGAAGAGGACCAGGGACGCGACCCAGAGCCGTCGTCTGCTGGCGTTGGCCGAGGTCTACGATGGTGGCA
>JAKZSU010000019.1:0-7437 GCA_047517485.1 Alphaproteobacteria bacterium | reverse complement strand
GGACGAGCCAAGCTCGCCCGCATTTACCACAGGCCCATCAACAGCAACTTTCTTCTCAAAATTATCGGTCATGTTCCGGTCCTCCTTGGACACTTCGATTAAGCCAATTCTGTGTCCAAGGAAATCGGGTCCGACTCAACTGTAACTGGCGGCTATGCGCAAGCCGGCATCAAGTCGGATCACTTCGCCGTTAAGCATTTGATTTTCCACAATATGGCGGACCAGGGCGGCATACTCCGGCGGCCTCCCCTTGCGCTTGGGCGACAGCGCGTCGCGCAGCATGCGCTCGCTCGCCTCGGTCTCGATGGTGGAATACATCGGCGTATCGAAGGCCCCCGGCGCAATCGCCACGACACGAATATCGTACGCCGCGAGTTCGCGCGCGAGCGGCAGGGTCATGCCGGCGACCGCCGCCTTGGACGACGAATAGGCGACCGTGCCGGCATTCCCTTCGAGCCCGGCAATCGACGCGGTGTTGACGATCACCCCGCGTTCGCCGTCGCCGGTCGGTTCGAGATCGCGCATCCCCGCCGCCGCGAGGCGGACGCAATTGAAGGTGCCGGTGGTATTGACCCGCATGATCTTCTCGAACCGCTCGAGGGTGTGGAGTCCGGAGCGCCGGAACAGTCGTCCCATCAGCCCGATACCGGCGCAGTTCACCAGAATCCGCGCCGCGCCATGCGCCGACGCGGCGGCCTCGAAGGCGGTGACGGCGCTGGCTTCGTCACCGACATCGCAGACATGAAACACGCCGCCGATCTCCGCCGCCACGGCCGCGCCGGCGGCCTCGTTGACATCGAACACCGCGACCTTGGCTCCGGCAGCGGTCAGCGCGCGACACGTCGCGGCGCCCAACCCGGACGCGCCGCCGGTCACCACCGCCGCTACGCCATCGATATTCATGCTATCGACCTAACCGGCGCCGACGATGAGATCGAACGTGCCGGTCGGAATATTGTCGGCGCTCACGGTGCTGAAATCGACCAGCGCGCGGTCGCGCGCTGCCGGATCGATGGCATTGAACAGCCGATCGCCGTCGTTGAGCGGATCGCCGGCAAAATACATTTGGGTGATCAGATACGGCTCATAGACCGGCGTGACCTTGATATGAATGTGCGGCGGCCGCGCCCAAGTGTCGCTGACCGGATAGCCGCCCGGCTTGACGGTGCGAAAGCGAAACCCGCCGCGGGCGTCGGCGATCAGGCGCGCGAAGCCCTGGAAGTTTGGATCGAGCGGAGACGGATTGCCCGCATCGCGGGGGTGATCGTAGCGCCCGTCGGCGTTGGCTTGCCAGACATCGATCACCGCGGATGCGAGCGGCCGGCAGGATTGGTTGAGCACCCGCCCGCTAACCTCGATGACCTGGCCCTTGGCCGAGGCCTCGGCGCCGCGCACCAGGGTCAGATCGCCATCCATTTCCCTGAACGATGCCGGATAGAACGGGCCCTCGGGGCCCGGCGGGGTGAACGCGCAACTCGCCGCGCGCGCCGCCGGCATCGACGCCAAGGCGGTTGCCGACAGGGCGCCGATCAGGCTGCGTCGGGTCATCCGGGTGAGGGTCATCGGCTTTTCCTTCATTCGAGACGGGTTGGTGCCGGATCATCCCACGCCCGGGCGCACTTCGAAAGGCCGCGCGACCCTCGACGAATTCGGGCGCGAGATTCATGACTTGATTCAGGCGGTGGCCGACGGCGCGCGCACCTGATCAGAGGCGCTCGGACACCGCGAATTCATCCTCACCTACAAGAACTTCGAGCCGATCGGCCCGTCGTGCCTGCCGCTGGCGTCGTGAGGCAGAAGCAATCAGTGATCGTGATCGGGGGCGTGCTTGACCTCGGGCGGTAGCCAGATCGTCTCGTAGGTCTTCTGCAGTTCCTTTTCGCGGGCGATTTCCTCGGTGTCCGACATCTTGGCGTACTTCGCCTCGGTCGGGCTGGTATGGCCTCGGAGGCTGAGAAACGGCGCCGAGATCATCCGCTCGGTTTTTTTGTTGCAGTCCGGACAGCGGACTTTCGGGCTGTCGTTCATGCTGTGGCTCACCTTGTAGATTTTCAGGCAAGGCTCGCATTTGTACTGATACGTCGGCATGGCATTTCCAAAAAGTGCAAAAGAAAGGGACGGCCGAGTTTCCCCGACCATCCCCAATATCGTCTAACCGCGCCTCGGCTCAGCCGAAGTCGACAACCGGGACTTCGCGTCCCTGGTCGTTCATCGCGGTCTCCAGGCCCCACAACCGAGCTGCGTTGCCGCCGAGGATCTTCGCCTTGACCTCGTCGGTCAGCTGCGGATAGCCGTAGCCGTCGATCAACTCGTCCGGAATCCGGAAGCGACGGAAGGCATCGATCTGCCACTGCGGATTTCCCCACAGAAGCGAATCCGTGCCCCACATCACATAGTCCGCGCCAAGATCGCGAACCAAGGTTCCGAGCACATGCGCGCACTCCATCGGCCGGCTGGTCACGGTCGCCGCGAAAGTCGAGCCGATTTCGCAGTACATGTTGTTGCGTTGCGGCTTGAAGCCCTTCATTGCCGCCAGCTCGCCGTGATACGGCCATGCTGAATGGAAAGCGATGAAGTTGAGGTCGAGGAAATCGTCACAGGCTTTGTCGAAATCCTCGGCATGGGCATATCGCGCCATGAACTGGCCGAACGGAATGCCCTTATGGCAGCCGATGTTCTTGATGCCGAGTTCACGGGCCTTCTCCCACATCGGATAAGCGCGCTTCTCGTCATCGAACCACCAGCCCTTTTGCGGCGTCGAGTCAAACGTGTAGAGCTTGAGGCCGGAAGCCTTGTAGTCCTCGACGAACATCTGCATCCGCTCGAGGGTCTCGGTCACACCCTGGTTCGGCGTCAGTCCGCCGGCCATCATGATGGTTTGTGACGGATAGGCTTCCTTGACCTGGGCCTGATACTCCATCGGCACCATGTCCTGTCCGCCGTAATCCTCGCGGAAACCGAAGGGGTTGAACACCGCAACATCGGTATCGCTGCCTTCCAGCAACATTTTGCCGAAGTTCTCGATATTCATGTCGGCGGTGCCGTTCTCCATGCCGAACGCCTTACCGAGGCCGTCGAGCAGGTTGACGAACCACATGCCCTGTTCGGTGGTGTTGACACCCTCGACATAACCTTGCGGGCGGGTACAGACATGGGTGTGCATATCGACGACAAAGCCAGCTTTGCCGCGGAGCGAACCCTGGACTTCCTCGAGCGCCGCGAGCTCTTGTGCCTCGGCGTCGGAGACCTCGAAGAACCGCATGCCGGTGGCCGCGTTGACCGCCAGCATGGCGCCGGTAAAGCCGAGCGCCGATTTGAAGAATTCACGGCGCGGCAACTCGGACTGGCCGGCCATATCCTCCATCCGTTCGCTGACCTTTTTACCCAGGCCGCCGGTACGGAAAAACGCCGTGCCGCCTTGATAGGGGTCGAACGCATTCACCCCATGCTTGCGGAATTCGTTGAAGTGATTGAGAAAATTCAGCTCCATTGCGAGCTCCTCCCTGTTTTTTCTTTTCGCTCTAGCCCCTCAAATGCGACAGCGCACAGACATGTGACTGGACCCCCGTCCACATGCCAAATCCTGGCTGTCGCCCATGCCATGGGAGCCCCCGCGGGACCCGAGCACCACTGGCGTCACCTGGAAGGAGGTGCGCCGAGACTTGGCGCCATGATACCCCCTATCATGAGCGCAGCGATGCGGACCGGTCCCAAGAAAACCTCCCCGGTCGTTGCGGATGGTAACAGATTATTTTGGCCTCTACGAGTCCGCTTTACGCGGCGGAAATCGCAACCCCGACGCGGCGCTGCTTTCGTTCCGCAACCAACGGCGGACAGCGCTGATCGTCGTAATATTCGACCTGACAGTCGAGGCATTGCAGGCATTCGTTCATGTCGATCGCGCCGGTCGCCTCGATCGCACCGATGGGGCACGAATTTTCGCAGAGATGGCAGGCGCTGCCGCATTCCGGGCGACGTTTCAGCCAAGCGAACACATGGAACCGACCGGCGAGCGCGAGCACCGCGCCGAGGGGGCACAGATAGCGACAAAAGAAGCGCTCGACGAACAGGCCGGCGCCGAGCAACAGCACCGCATAAAGGACATACGGCCAGGAGCGCTCGAAGCGCAGGCTGATCGCGGTCTTGAACGGCTCGACCTCGGCCGCGCTGGTGGCCCAGCCAGGCATAAAGATGACCAGACCGAGAAGCACGGCGGCGACGCCATATTTGATCGCCCAGGCGCGCTTCTGGACCGCCGGCGGCACGGCTACCCGCGGCACGCGTAAGACCGCGCCGAGCTTGGCGACCAATTCCTGAAGCGCCCCGAACGGGCACAGCCAACCGCAGAACAGGCCGCGTCCCCAGAGCACCAGGCTGATCAGGACATAGGCGCTCAATATCACCATCAGCGGGTCGAACAGCACCGCGTGCCAATCGACCCCACTCATCGCCAGCGACACATAGTTGGTGACGGTGAGAATGGTCAATTGGGTGCCGGCGACCCAGCCGAGCCAGACCAAGGTGACGACCAGCAGCCCGGTGCGGACCAGCGCATGCACGCGGCGCGCGCGCGCGATCCGATGCTGAAACAACATGACCATCGTGGTCGCGGCGAGCAGGCCCACCAGGCCGACGATCGACCATTGTTTATCGATCCACGTTCGCTGCCAGTCGGTGAGTGCGCTTTCTCGCCAGCCCCCCAGGCCGATATGGTTGGGCTGCTTGAAGCCGGCGTCCTCGAGCGCGACGTCGTCGCCCATCACATAGTGCCCGGGCACCCGATACGGCAGGGTGAAGGTGACCGCGGGGACCGCGTCTTCGCTCTCCGCGCCGTTCACCGTGATCTCGACCGCCCAGTCCTGGAGCGGGTCGAAGCCACTTTCGGCGGGGATGCGGAAGCGTCCGGCTTGGCGAAGTTTGGGCGCCCCCGCGATGGCGAAGCGATGCGCCGGATAGAAATTCTCCGGCCTGAGCGAGATCAGAGTTTCGTTCTGGACGATGCGGACACGGTCGAAGACCTCGACCAACCACGGATTTCGCGGCAGCCACAAATAGTCCCCGGTGGAGCCGATGATCAGGTTTTGTTCGCCAGGCGTCGCCGCTTGCGAGATCTGGCGAAACGCGCCGGCGCCAAATAGATTGCGCCCCACCGAGGGCGGCGTCGCCAGGGCCGCGTAGAGGGTTAGGAATAGCGCGTCGTCGGGCCCAATATCGGGCTCGTCCAAGCCGGCCGTCAAGAACATCCGGCGCACGGTACGATTGGATACCGGTAGCGCACGAATCGATCCATCGGCAATGAGGTCCGGCCAAGTCCGCACGGCGAAACTGTATCGATCGAGCGATAGACCGTCGCCGCCATCGGCGATGATCCCCTTGAGATAGCCGACCATGATCGCGGCACTCTTGGTGGCACGAAGCATGGCCATGGCGCTCACCGTCGCGCCCGAGATGTGGTCGACATACTTGGTGCGAACCCGGCGCGAGTCCTTGACATCGAATTGATGCAACTGTGTCAAAAAACGACTGAGGTGCGAAAGCGATATCTGGTCGGGCGAGATCAGCGGCTCGTGCTCCTCGAGAAGCCGGAGATCGCGGATCACCCCGTCGCCGTCGAGAGCGATGATGATATCGAAGGAAAGCCCGCTATAGCCAGCGGGTCGCATGGTCTCGTGGGTCGAGAACATATAACCGACGATCTCGCCGTCTCGGGTCAACACGGCAATCGGCGGATCGCCCGCGATCGTCGCGATACCATCGGCGTCGGGAAAAAGCTGGCTGACCAGCGATTGTGTCAGGCGCGTCGCCAAGGGATCGTTCATGTCGGCGCGCGCCGCCGCGGTCGATGCCACCGCGACCCCAAGACAAACGATCGCCGTTAGCAATCGACGCGCAAGCATCCGGGGCCCCCTCATGTTGTATTACTCGATGATCAAGACGCCTGACATCAGGGGATGCACGCTGCAGATATAGGGAATCACGATCGGCTTGTCGAATTCCAGAATCGAGGTGCCGCCAGGCATCAAGATACCGGTATTGAACTCACGTTCCAGGCCCATCGCACTGTGTTCGATGATGTGGGTGTTGGTGAAGTGCACGCAATCGCCGACTTTTATATAGAGATCGCCCGGCTCGAACGTATAGGTGATCGCCACCTCGTGGATGGTCGCGCAATTCTCCGCCATGGCCGGCGCGGAAATGCCCAACGTCGTCGCCACCGCCACCAGAATGGCCAGCAAATTTCGTCTCATTATCGCTCCCTCTCGCCGCATCGCTTGTCCCCGTCAATTATTTGATTGCGAGTCGTCGCGGGCGATAAACTGTTGCATCACCGAGGTGATATCCGCCGCGACCACGTCATGCTGAAAATAGCTCAACCCGCCGCCGTCGGGCCCTAAGAGATACATTGCCCCGGTATGGTCGAGATAATAATCGCCCGCCGCTTCACCCTGATCGCCGTCTTGATAAGGCTTCGAACGCACACCGTAGCGCGCCGCGAGCGCCGCGATCTGGGCCGGGTCTCCGGTCAAGCCGATGAGCCGCGGGTGGAAATGTCCGACATAGTCGGCCAACACAGCGACCGAATCGCGGGACGGATCGATGGTCACGAAAAGCGGTTGAACGCGCTCCGCGTCACCGCCCAGACCGTCGACGGCGGCGGCCATTTTGGCGAGATCGGTCGGGCAAATATCCGGACACTGCGTGTAGCCGAAAAATATCAGCAGGTACGAGCCATGAAAATCGGTGTCGGTGACCGCTCGGCCGCCATGGTCGATCAGCGCGAACGGCACGCTATTGGCGCCGTCGGCAAAACCGGGGCCGGAAAAACCGGCTATCAGGAGAGCCGTCACGGCGATCGTCGCCGGTCGCACGGCACGCTGGAACCACGTCATGGCACGTCTTCTCCGCCGCGCCTGGGCACGGTTCGAGTCTGCGTTTCGGTGGTCGAAGTGTGTCGGAGTAAACCCGGCCGGTCAATTCCTACCGAACGGTTGCGCGTGGATTTCCCGGGTCAGTCGAACATCTTGTCGATATCGTCCTGGCTCACGCCTTGGCCGGCCAGCGCCGGTCCCTCGAGTTTCTCGCCCTCGGGGGTCACGTGTACCGCCGGTTGGATGGGCTCGTCCTGAAGTCCTTCCGGACCCCAAATCGCGATCATTTTGCTGAGCCGTTCGTCGATATACTTCAGCTCGCCGACGATCTTGGTGATCCGCTGACCGGTTATATCTTGAAAGCTGCAGGCTTCGAAAACGGTTTGGAACTTGCTCTCGATACTGCCGGTCCAGTCGGCAAGACCAGCCGGGTCGTGTCCGATAGTTGGTGGAAATTGGTTTTTGGCGTAGCTCCCGATCACGATGGTTGCTCAATCAGGCGGCGAGGTCAATCGGCTTCTTGACCGGCGCTTGGTCGAGTGTTTGCCAGCCACCGACGCGGCGCATG
>JAKZSU010000018.1:0-42494 GCA_047517485.1 Alphaproteobacteria bacterium | reverse complement strand
GACGAGCCAAGCTCGCCCGCATTTACCACAGGCCCATCAACAGCAACTTTCTTCTCAAAATTATCGGTCATGTTCCGGTCCTCCTTGGACACTTCGATTAAGCCAATTCTGTGTCCAAGGAAATCGGGTCCGACTCAGAAGATCATGTCCCTCGGCATGCGCAAATGGGCGCATGGGTTCTGATCAATGACCTGTTGGTATTAACCGCCGGTGCAATGGTTGACCCGGTGGGCCCACAGGAACCTCCCACGCTGCTTCGCTCCGCGTAACGCAAGCGCTACACGAAGCAGCGCGGGTCCCTCCTATGGACTACCGGGACGACCCCCCAACACCGCGTACCGCATAACATTAAGTGGACTAGTTTTGCTCCGCCCGGGTGGACTAATTTTGCTCCGCCGTTGACAAGTATTTGTTGAGGGCGATCGTCTTTATGAAGGGGCCGGTTTATTCGAAAATACGCATATACAAATATGCGTTCGTAACCCGGACTGCATCAAAGGCGTTTTCAGGGTGCCGAAACGGTTTCTTTGAACCCAATATGGCGTCGGATATTTCAATCTTACCCACTACCGGAGCACGCGGTCGGTCGCGCCGCGTTGCCGTTGCGCCTATAGTCACCGGTCGGAGGGGACGCATGAGCAATAAAAGTGAACGCCCGACCACGCGGATCGCCACCCACACCGACGACGCGATTTTCGTCCGCGGCCGTAATCTCGTTGACGAGCTGATCGGCCAGGTTTCCTTTACCGAAATGATCTTTTTGCACCTGACTGGCGATCCCCCAACGCCGGCGCAAACCACCATCCTCGACGCCGTTTTGGTCACCCTGATGGAACACGGGATGACCCCAAGCGTGATAGCCGCGCGGCTCACTTACATGGCGGCGCCCGAGGCGCTGCAAGGGGCGATCGCCGCCGGCTTGCTCGGGGTCGGCGGTCAGTTCATCGGCACCATGGAGCAGGCCGGCGTGCTGATCGACGAAGTCCGCGACGCGGGTGACGGCGCGGCGGCGGTGGCGCGGGCTATCGTCGAGCGCCACCGCGCGACGCGCACCCCGATGCCCGGCTTCGGCCATCCTCTCCATCGCCCCGACGATCCGCGCTCGCCCAAGCTGCTGGCGCTCGCCGCGGCGCTCGACGTGCCCGGCGGCCACATCGCCGCGCTGCGCCTGCTGGCGCGGACCGTCGATGAGGTCCATGGCCGGCACATCACGATCAACGCCACCGGCGCGGTCGCCGCGGTGCTCGGCGAAGCCGCGGTGCCGCGCGAGGTGATGCGCGGTATCGCTGTGATCAGCCGCGCGGCGGGACTCGTCGGCCACCTCCGCGAGGAACAGGAACGGCCGGCGGGCCGGGCGCTGTGGGACGCCGCGGCCGCGGCCGTGCCCTACGACGACGAGGCTTGAGTGCGGGCGATGATGCGCCACATCGACACCGCCATCGCCGCCGCCGCACGGCTCTGTAATCTGGTCGCCGGGGTGGCCTTGGTGGCGATGCTGTTGCACGTCAATCTCGACGTGATCGGGCGCACCGTGTTCAGCCTGCCGATTCCGATGACCACCGAAATGGTGTCGCACTATTACATGGTCGCGGTGGTGTTCCTCCCCCTGGCGGCGGTCGCTTTCGCCGGTGGCCATATTACCGTCGAGCTGATCGGCCAGCGTCTGACCGGCGTCGCGCGCCGCGCCCTGGCGTTGTTCGCCGCCGGCTCGGCGACGATCTATTTCGCGGCGATGACCTGGCACACCGGGCGTGCCGCGATCGCCAAATACGAGATCGGCGAATATGTCATCGCCCAATCCACTCTGACCATTTGGGCCACCCGTTTCCTGGTGCCGCTGGGCTGTGGCTTGCTGGTGCTGGCCCTGGTGGTCACCGCGATCCGGCGCGACACCTCGGGTGCCGCGGACTCGTCGTCCTGACCGATCCCCTAGAGCAGATTCAGGCATTACCGGCGCATTCTGTTGCGTCTGGGGGTGGCAGCCCGCGAGGCGCGGCGCGCGGCCCGATGCCGGGGCATCGGGCAAGCGGCGCAACGCTGCGGATGCCATCCCCAGGCGCAACCCGTAGGGCCAGGCGCTTTTGCGCCGAGCCAGCGTCGGTCACCTCGGCCGTAGCCCCGCTACGGCCTTCGGCACCCTCCTCGCCTCGGCGCAAAATCGCTCTGGCAGAATGCGCCGGTAATGCCTGAATCTGCTCTTGCCATCGGCTTTGTCGGGCTCGGCGTCCTCGTCGCGCTGCTGTTGCTTCGGGTGCCGATCGGCGCCGCGCTCGGCCTGGTCGCGGTGGTCGGCGTCTGGGTGCTGGTCGGCACCCGCGCGGCATGGGGCCTGCTCGCCACGATCCCCTACGATTTTGTCGCCCACTGGTCGTTGAGCTCGATCCCGATGTTTCTGCTGATGGGCTATGTCAGCCATCGCGCCGGCCTCACCGAGGGCCTGTTCCGCGCCGCGCGGCTGTGGTTCGGCCGGGTGCCGGGCGGTCTCGCGGTGACCACCGTCGTCGGCTCGGCGATGTTTTCCGCGGTGACCGGCTCGTCGGTCGCCTGCGCCGCCGCGATGGCGCGGATCGCGCTGCCGGAAATGCTGCGCCACCGGTACGACGCCGCGCTCGCCACCGGCGCGGTCGCCGCCGCCGGCACCATCGGCTCGCTGATTCCGCCGAGCATCATCTTGTTGATCTACGGCATTTTCGCCGAGGTGCCGATCGGCAAGCTGTTCCTCGCCGGTCTGATTCCCGGGCTGCTCACCGCCGCGATGTACATCGCGATGATTATCGTCCGGGTCCGTCTCCGCCCGGCGCTCGCCCCCGCCACCGACGCGCGGCCCCAGGCCGGCGAACGGCTGGCCGCCTTGAGCGACACCTGGCCGGTTTTGCTGCTCATCATAACCGTGTTCGGCGGCCTGTTCGGCGGCCTGTTTACCCCTACCGAGGCCGGCGCGGTCGGCGCGTTGTTGGCGATCCTGCTCGGCGCCGGGCGCCGCGCGCTTAGGCCCGCCGCCCTGCGCGACGCGGTGGCCGAGACGCTCCGCAGCACCGCGGCGATCTTCATCATCGCGGTCGGCGCGGCGTTACTCACCCGCTTCCTGGCGCTCTCCGGCGTGCCCGCCTTCCTGACCGACAATGTCGCCCAGGCGGCCGCCAGCGGGCTGTTTCTGGTGCTCGGTTTTTCGTTGGTCTACCTGGTCCTCGGCATGTTCCTCGATCCGATCGGCATCATGCTGCTCACCTTGCCGGTGCTGCTGCCGGTCGCCAAGGCGAGCGGCCTCGACCTGATCTGGCTCGGCATCGTGGTCACCAAGTATCTCGAAATCGGCTTGATCACGCCGCCGATCGGGCTCAACGTCTTCGTCATCCGCAGCGCCGCGCCGGATATCGCCACCGGCACGATATTTCGCGGCATCACTTGGTTCGTCGTTGCCGACCTGATCACCGTCGGCCTGCTGATCGCCTTCCCGCAAATCTCGCTGTGGCTGCCCGGCTTGCTCGATTAACGACCGAACGTTTCGGCATCGATATGATCGAAAATTTCCTTTCGAAACAACGCCTTGATCGCCTCCGGATCGTCGCGCACCGGGTCCAGCTTGGTCTCCCATTCGGCGAACAGCGCTTGCAATTGTTCGATGATCGCCGCGGGGGCCGTGATGCCGTAGCGCTCGCGCGCGATGTCGGCGATCCGCGCCAAATCGGCGGCGGCGAAGGCGTCGCGATCGGCGAGCAGCGCCGCCGACGGCTGGCTGATCTCGATATTCTTTTCCGCGGCGTCGCGAATGATCTCGGCATCGAGTTCGAGATAGGCCTGGGTGGCGCCGACCATCGCGACCGGCATCGCATCGAGCAGCGCGCGGCGCTGCGCCGTTGCCAGATCGCGCCAACTCGCGGTGCCGAAGCCGATCAGCGCCAGCGAATGGTAGGTGCCGAGGTCGAGCAGGGTGACATGGGTGGCGACGTCCCACAGGCCGTAGGACCGCAGCGCCGCCGCCGGCTGCAACGCGACATCGATGATGCCGCGCTCGAGGCCCTCGTACATGTCGGTCGCCGGTAGCGCCACCGGGACCGCGCCGAGATGCTCGGCCCAGCGGTTCCACATCGCCCCCGGGGTGCGCAGCCGCAGGCCGGCGAAGTCGCCTGGCGTCTCGAACGGCCGGCGGCTGATCACCACGTAAGGGGTGGTGCTGTAAGTTCCAGTGTAGACCATGCCCTGGGCGGCGAACTCGGCCAGGCAGGGGGCGCAGTGCAGCAGATTGAATTCGCTCACCGCCGCCGCCGCGGTCATCGGATCGCGGCTCGCCATCGCCAGCTCGGCGATCAACTGGCCGTGGGGAAATTCCGCCGGGTGGTAGGTCAGCGCGACGATGCCGGCGTCGGCGATGCCGGTGCTCACCCCGTCGAGGGTGGTGCGCGGCCCGAGCAACGCGCCGCCGGAAAAGAACTGGAAAGTGATATCCGCCGCCGGGTCGGCCTCGACCGCGGCGATGAACGGTTCCAGCCCGCCATAGTTGATCGGATGGCTCGGCCCGACCCACGACGACAGGGTCAGCTCGGTGCCGCCCCAGGCCGCGCCGGCGAGCCCCAGCCAAACCGCGACCGCGGCGCTTAGTCTTGTCATTCGTTCGCCCATGTCGTCTCATTATGACAGAGACACGCGGTCCACAGGAGGGGGAAAATGGCGGAAGCAATAGGGTTCATCGGGCTCGGCAACATGGGCGAGCCGATCGCGCGGCGCCTGGTCGAGGCCGGGCATGACGTGAGCGTCTACAATCGCACGGCGGAGCGGACGAAAAATCTCGCCGCGGCCGGCGCCACCGTCGCCGCGACGCCGGCCGCGGCGACGCCGCCGGGCGGGGTGGTGTTCACCATGGTCGGCGATGACGCGGCGCTCGACGCGGTGACCTTGGGCGAAGCGGGAATTCTGGCCCGCCTCGGCGCCGGCGGGGTGCATGTATCGATGAGCACCGTCGCCGTCGCCACCGGCCAGCGCATGGAATTGCTCCACGCCGAAACCGGCGCGCGCTATCTCTGTTCGCCGGTGTTCGGCCGCCCGCCGGTGGCCGCCGCCGGTCAGCTCCGCATTGCGCAATCGGGCGACGCGCAAGCCAAGCGCCGGGTGGCGCCGCTACTCGAAGCATTTGCCCAAGGGGTGGTCGATTTCGGCGAAGCGCCGGGCGCCGCCAACGCGGTCAAACTGGCCGGCAACGCGATGATCGCCTCGGCGATCGAGACCATGGCCGAATCCTGCGCCCTGGTGGAGAAAAGCGGCATCGACCGGGTCGCCTTCATCGAGCTGCTCGCCGGCTCGCTGTTCGACTGCCCGGTCTACAAGGGCTACGGCATGGCGATCGCCGAGCGCCGCTTCCTGCCGGCGGGGTTTCGCATGGTGCTCGGGCTCAAGGACGTCACCCTGGCGCTCGAGGCGGCGCACGCGGTGGGGGTGCCGATGCCGATCGCCAGTCTGGTCCGCGACCGCCTGATCGCCTCGGTGGCCAAGGGCCGCGGCGAGCTCGACTGGGCGGCGCTCGACCAAGCGGCATCCGAGGATGCCGGATTATAAACACCGGTTTTGTCGCATGCCGCCAGTTGCGCTATGCTCGCCCGATAATGTAGGCATGACGGCAGGGGGGACGGTCCAATGAGCAGGCAAATTCGAAAATTTCGAGGCGCCGCGACGGTGGTCTGCGCGGCCTTGATCGCGTTGTCATTGGTCACCGCGCCGGTCAAGGCCGAGGAGCCGATCAAGATCGGCTTCGGCATGGCGCTCACCGGTGCGCTCGCCGGCGCCGGCAAGGCGGCATTGATCGCGATGGAAATTTGGGCCGAGGACGTCAATGCGGCGGGCGGTCTGCTCGGCCGGCCGGTCGAGCTGATCTACTACGACGACCAGACCAATCCCGGCAAGGTGCCGGCGATCTACACCAAGCTGATCAACATCGACAAGGTCGATTTGATCGTCTCGGGCTACGGCACCGCGACCATCGTGCCGGCGATGCCGATCGCGATGAACTACGACATGACGTTCATGACCCTGTTCGGTCTCGCCGCCAACGAGGAGTTCCAATACGAACGCTATTTCCAGATCCTGCCGTCGGGTCCCGAACCGCGGCTCGATTGGTCGCGCGGCTTTTTCGCCGTCGCCATGAGCCAGGACCCGCGACCAAAGACCGTCGCCCTGGTCGGCGCCGACGCCGAGTTCCCGCGCAACGCCTTGATCGGCGCGCGGACCAATGCCGCGGCCGCCGGGCTGGAGATCGTCTACGACCGCACCTATCCGCCGAACACGGTGGATTTCTCGCCGATCATCCGGTCGATCCAGGCGGCCGAGCCGGATATCGTCTATGTCGCCTCCTACCCGCCCGATTCCGCCGGTATCGTGCGTTCGGTCGCCGAGCTCGGTCTCGACGTCGACCAGATCGGCGGCGGCATGGTCGGCCTGCAATACGCGTCCCTGATGGGCTCGCTCGGGCCAATGCTCAACGGCTTCGTCAATTACGACGTTTGGGTTCCCGAGCCGACCCTGAAATTCACCGGTGTCGACGCGTTCCTCGAGAAATATCAGGCGGTGGCCGCCGACTCCGGGGTCGATCCGCTCGGCTACTACCTGCCTCCGTTCGCCTACGCCTATATGCAGGTGCTCGGACAGGCGGTCGAAGGCACCGGCGGGCTCGATCAGGATTCGCTCGCCAAATATATCCACGCCAATGCGTTCGACACGGTGGTCGGCACGGTGCGCTTCGGAGAGAACGGCGAGTGGGACGAAAGCCGGGTGCTGATCGTCCAATATCAGGGGATCGAGGAAAACAGCCTCGAGCCGTTCACCCGCGCCGGCACCCGGGTGGTGTTGTATCCCGAGGCCTGGAAGTCGGGAGAGCTGATCGCACCGTTCGGCGACGCCCGCGACTGATACCGTGACCGACCTCCTGCTCGGTGCGATCGTCTCCGGGCTGATGCTTGGCGGCTTCTATGCGGCGGTCACGCTCGGCCTGACCATGGT
Organism: Alphaproteobacteria bacterium; assembly: GCA_047517485.1. Lineage (GTDB taxonomy): Bacteria > Pseudomonadota > Alphaproteobacteria > UBA7887 > UBA7887 > JAKZSU01. The sequence continues at coordinate 35,507 of JAKZSU010000018.1, read as the reverse complement.
GTTCGGCTATCTCAACATCGTCAATATCGCCCACCCCGCCTTCGTCATTCTCGGCTCATACCTGACCTTCGCGCTGAACAGCCAATGGGGTCTCGACCCGATCGTCGCCGGGGTGATGCTGACGCCGCTGTTCTTCGCGCTCGGCGTCGCCGTCCACGCGATCTATCACGCCAGCTTCGAAGCCCGCGAGGCGGATTCGCTGCGCGGTCTGGCGTTCTTCTTTGGCCTTATGTTCATCATCGAAGTCGGGCTGATCCTGCAATATGGCGTCGACTATCGCCTGGTTGGCGCGCCCTATATCGGTGCCACCATCGACTTCTTCTCGGTGATCGTGCCGCTGCGGATGCTATTTCCCTTCCTCGTCGCGGTGGCCTTGGTCACCGTGCTCCATCTCTTTCTCACCCGCACGTTCTTCGGCCGCGCAATTCGCGCGGTCTCACAGGATTCGATCGCCCTGCAGCTCGTCGCCATCGATCCGGTGAAGGTCAAACGCGTGGCCTTCGGCATCGCGATGGCCACCGCTTGCATCGCCGGCGCCTTGTTGATCATCATCGGCCCGGTCGAGCCGTCGGTCGGGCGCGGCTATATCGGCCGGGTGTTCGCGATCGTCGTGCTCGGCGGCATGGGCAGCGTCGTCGGCACCCTCGGCGCGGCGCTGCTGCTCGGGCTGGCCGAAAGCCTGACCTCGACGTTTTATGGCCCGTCGTGGGCGCCGGCGGTGGTGTTCGGCTTTCTGTTGGTGGCGCTGGCGGTGCGACCGTCGGGTCTGGTCAGACGGTAATGGTGAGCCAACGGACCTTTATCGCCGCGGCGCTGGCGGTGATCGGCGCCGGGTATGCGCTGACGTTGGCGATCGACAATGAGTATTATTTCTTTGCCGGTTACGTGGTTCTGCAGTTCGTCGTATTGGCGACCGCGTGGAACATCCTTGGCGGCTACACCGGCTACGTCAATTTCGGTGCCGCCGGATTTTTCGCCGTCGGTGCCTACACCACGATCGCGCTGCTCAAACTCGGCGAGGTACCGATCTATCTGGTGATTCCGGCCGCCGGTTTGGTCACCGGCTTGATCGGCTTGGGGACCGGCTACCTGACCTTGCGGCTGCGCGGGGTCTATTTCGCGATCGCCACCTTGGCGCTGTCGGTGGTCCTCGAGACCCTGATCGCCAACTGGGATTTCGTCGGCGGTGCCAGCGGAACCTTCGTGCTGCGGCCGAAAAGCGTGCCGCTGTTCGACAGCTACGTCACCTTCCTGTTCTGGGTGATGCTGGTACTGGCGGTGATCGCGGTGGTGATCGCGCGCACAATCGAGCACTCGCGCTTCGGTCGCGGGCTCGCGGCGATCCGCGACGACGAGACGGCGGCGGAAAGCACCGGCGTGCCGACCCTCAGGCTCAAATTGATGTCGACCACGATCAGCGGCGCCTTGATGGGGGTTGCCGGCGCGCCCTTCCCTTATTACGTCACCTATATCGACCCACCGTCGGTGTTCAATTTGGAGATCTCGGTCAACGCGGTGGCGATGCCGATGATCGGCGGCCCCGGCACCTGGATCGGTCCGGTGATCGGCGCGGTATTGCTCGCCACCTTGCAACAGACCGCGACGGTGACGATCTCGTCCGAGCTCAATTTGTTGATCGTCGGGGTCATGCTGGTGGTCTTCGTCGTCGCCGCGCCGGATGGCATCGTCGGGCTCTACCGCAAGCTGGTCGCCAAGGTGTTCAAGCAATGACCGCGCCATTGCTCGAAGTGACCGATTTGACCAAGCGCTTCGGCGGTTTTACCGCGCTTCGGGGTGTCGCGCTCAGCGTCGGCGAGGGCGAACGCCTTGGCCTGATCGGCCCCAACGGTTCCGGCAAGACGACATTGATCAACTGCATCTCCGGCTTGCTCAAGGCGGAGGAGGGCCAGATCCATTTTGACGGCCGCGACATCAGCGGCCAAGCGGCGCATCGTCGCACTCGCCTGGGCATCGCCCGCAGCTTCCAGATCCCCAAGCCCTTCGCCAAGATGTCGGTGCTGGAGAACGTCCGAGTTCCGCTCGAATATGCGGTTGCCGCCGACCAACGCGCCGGCGATCCGGTGGCGGCGGCACACGACGTGTTGCAGCTCGTCGGCCTCGACCACAAAGCCGGTGCCCTGGCCGGTACCCTCAATCAGATCGAGCTGCGCAAACTCGAACTGACCCGCGCGCTCGCCGCCGGCCCGCGCCTATTGATCTCGGACGAAGCGATGGCCGGCCTGTCGTCCGCCGAGGTCGACGAAATTCTCGCCCTGCTGTTCGATGTCAACGAGCGTCGTATCGCCATCATCATGATCGAGCACATCATGCGCGCGGTGATGGGGTTCTGCGAGCGCATCGTTGTCCTCGACGCCGGTACGATAATCGCCGACGGCACGCCCACTGAAATTCAAAACGACGCGGCGGTGGAGAGGGCATACCTTGGCGATTAGTCTCACCGTCACCGATGTCGAGGCCGGCTATGGCGTGGTCGGCGTGCTGCATGGCGTCAGCCTTACCGTCGGCGCCGGCGAGACGGTGGCGCTGCTCGGCGCCAACGGCAACGGCAAGAGCACGCTGCTCAAATGCGTCGCCGGACTGCTGCGGCCGAGCGCCGGCGAGATTTGGCTCGATGTCGATGGCGAAAAGATCGACCTCACCACCAAGCGGGTGGAGGAGATTGTCGATCTCGGGGTCGCCATGGTGCCCGAGGGCCGGCGGCTGTTTCCCGACCTCAACGTCGAGGAGAATCTGTTGCTCGGCGCCTTCCGACCCGCGGCGCGGGCGCGCATTAAGGAGATGCTCGCCGTTTGCTTCGATACCTTTCCCGCACTCGCCTCGCGGCGCCGCCAACTCGCCGGCAGCATGAGCGGCGGCGAGCAGCAGATGCTCGCCCTGGCGCGGGCGCTGATGTCGTGCCCGAAGCTGTTGATCGTCGACGAGCCGTCGGTGGGGTTGTCGCCGCAAATGGTCAGCCGCACGATCGCCAAGATCAAGGAGCTCAAGGAACACCACGGTCTCAGCGTTCTGATGGCGGAACAGAACTTTAATCAAGCGGTCAAAATCGCTGATCGCGGCTCGATCATCGTCCATGGCCGCATCGAATTCGAGGCCGCCAGCGCCGAAGCGCTGAAGGAGAGCGAGTTGGTCAAGCGGTTTTATCTTGGCGGGTGATCAATTCATCCATCGTGGCATAATTGGGCGGAATGATCGAAAGGGCCGCCATGCCGGATAGCGATAACAAAGACAATGGAGACCGACGCGCGCTGATCGTCGGCGGCTCGATGGCCGGCATGTTCGCCGCTCTGTTGCTGCGCCGTCATGGCTGGCGGGTGGATGTCTTCGAGCGCTCGGGCGGGGCGATGGCGAGCCGCGGTGCCGGCCTCGCCACCCATCCCGAGCTTGCCGACGCCCTCACTGCGGCGGGGATCGATCCCGATGCCGCGCTGGCGGTGAGCCTGGCCGGCCGTCATGTCATCGACCGTGCCGGCAATGTCGTCGAAAGTCATCCCTTGCCGCAGCGCATGACGTCGTGGGATTTGCTGTATCGCCGCCTGCGCGAAGCGCTCCCCGACGACTGCTATCACCAAGGCACGCGGTTTCGCGAGATGGAACCCGTTGCGGGTGGGGTGCGCGCCACTTTCGATGGCGGCCGGGTCGAGACCGGCGATCTGTTGATCGGCGCCGACGGCGTGCAGTCGGAGGTGCGCGAGCGGGTATTGCCGGAGGTGCGGCCGCATTACGCGGGCTATGTCGCGTGGCGCGGCTTGGTCGCCGAAGCGGCGGTATCCGAGGCGACCCGTCGGGCGCTCGCCGAGCACATCATCTTCAGCCTGCCGCCGGGCGAGCAAACCTTGAGCTATCCGATCGCCGGCGAGGGCGACGGCGAGCAAGCCAAGGCGCGGCGGCTCAATTGGGTCTGGTATCGCCAGGCGCGCACGGCCGCGGAACAGGACGCGCTGTTGACCGGGCTCGACGGCAAACGCCGCGCGGTGTCGATTCCGCCGCGGCAGATGCGCGCCGAGGCGATCGCGACGATGCGCGCCGACGCGGAAGAGCGGTTGCCGCCACAGCACGCGGAATTGATCCGGCTCACCGACCATCCGTTTCTCCAGGGCATATTCGATCTGCAATGCCCGGAGATGGTTTTCGGTCGCACGATTTTGCTTGGCGACGCCGCGTTCGTCGCGCGCCCGCATACCGGTTATGGCGTCACCAAGGCGGCCGAGGACGCGGTGGCATTGGCACACTGCCTCGCGGCGGCGGGCGACGATATCGACAGCGGGCTGGCCGAATGGGGCTCGTTGCGGCTCGCCGCCGGCAAGCAGACCGTCGAGCGCGGCCGCCTGCTCGGCGATTTGCTCGACGCCGACCGAGACGCTATCGGCGGCGATTCCTTCGGTCTCGACCGCGATGTCGCAAGCGCCGTGCTGATCGAAACCGCAATCTCCGGCAGCATGGCGGCCGCCTCGCGCGCCGTGGCGCGGTGATTTCGTCGTGATTTTTACCAAACCGCGATGAGCAAGACTCATTGCGGTTTGTAGTGCGTTCAGGCGCCGGCCAAGCTGGCCTCGCATAAGCTCGGGCGCGCTTGCCGGCCTGCGCAGCGCGCAGTCCGGTTGTTTTAAAGGGCGTTCAAGCGCCACGCAGGCTTGCCTCGCATAGGCTCGGGCGCGCGGTCGCGCTTGCCGGGCTGCGCGAGCCGCGCAGTCCGGTTTATTTAAAGCGCGTTCAGGCGCCACGCAGGCTTTCCTCGCATAAGCTCGGGCGCGCGGTCGCGCTTGCCGTTCGCTTTGCTCACGGGTGCTGGATGACCTGGGTGACTGGGTTCCGGTTTTTTGAAGCGCGTTCAGGCGCCACGCAGGCTTTCCTCACATAAGCTCGGGCGCGCGGTCGCGCTTGCCGGCCGGCAATGAGTTTCACTCAATGCAGGGCGGTATTAGGCCGGCGCCCGGCCGTCCGGGCGGGGGGTGGCGAGGGTGCGGATCTTGGCCATCGCGCGGGCCTCGATTTGGCGCACCCGTTCCTTGGAGATGCCGAGCTCCTTGCCGAGGCCCTCGAGGGTGATCGCGACGTCGGACAGGTAGCGGCGGGTGATGACCAGCCGTTCTCGGTCCTTGAGATGATCGAGGGCACTGGCGATGATACCGAGGCGGTGGCGTCTCTCGTCGCGGCGGATCAGCGACTGTTCGGGGTCTTCCGCCGGATCGGGGAGCTGTTCGATCCAGGTCGATGCGGGGTCCTCGGCGAGCGGGGTGTCGAGCGAGCGGTCGGGGCCGCGCAGGCGGTCGGCCATGCGGCGCACATCGCGTTCGGCGACGCCGAGGGTATGGGCAATTTTTCGCACCGCCGCTTCGCTCATACTTTCGCCGGTCTCACTCAGCGCGGCGCGCAGCCGGCGGAGATTGAAGAACAGCGATTTCTGCGCCGTCGAGGTGCCGATGCGGACTAGCGACCATGAACGCACCACGTGATCCTGGATCGACGCCTTAATCCACCACATTGCGTAGGTCGAGAGCCGGGCGTCTCGATCGGGGTTGAAGCCCTTGAGCGCCTGGACCAGGCCGAGACAGCCCTCGTGAATCAGGTCGGCGCGCGACAGGCCGGGGGCGCGATAGCGTTCGGCGATGCGGATCACCAGGCGCATGTGACCGGTCACCAGCCGCGCCACCGCGTCGCGGTCACCGCGGAGCGCCCGGCGCGCCAGTTCGCGCTCTTCCTCGCGCGATAACATCGGCGCGCGGCGGGCCGCGCTGATCAGCGCGCGCTCGGGATCGCGATCAACATTTTGTTCGAACATCGAAACAAGCATTGCAGGGACGGGCCTGGAGTCAATATTATTGTCATCGAGCCTTGGTATAAGCGTTCAAACAGGAGCCGAGACCATGGTGCGGAAAGCCGATATTCCCAAGCATGTGGTGGACAGTGCGTTGGCATTGGCGGAAAGCCGCGGCTGGCGCGGTCTGTCGCTCGCCGATATTGCCGTGGCGGCGGCGTTGCCGGTGGCCACGGTGGCGCGTACTTATTCCAGCAAAGAAGCGATATTGGATGGGTTTCGTCGTCGTATCGACGAAGCCGCCCTGGCCGGGTGCGAGGCCGGCGATCTCGATCAGCCGCTGAAGGACCGCTTGTTCGATATATTGATGCGCCGTTTCGACGCGATGGGGCCGCACCGCGCGGCGCTGCGGGTCATCGCCCGCGATGTGTCGCGCGATCCGGCAGCGGCCGTGCGCGCGGCGTGCGGCCTGGGGTGTTCGATGAAAACCATGCTCGAGGCGTCGGGGGTTGCCGCCGGCGGGGTTTCCGGGCTGATCCAGGCCAAGGGATTGGCGGCAATCCATCTGGCCGCGATGCGGATCTGGTTCACCGACGAGAGCGACGATCATGCGGCGACCATGGCGGCGCTCGATCGTCGCTTGCAACGGGTCGATCGTCTGATGAGCGCGGTTTGTCGCGGTCTTCGCCGGCGCCCGGCGACCGACACGAAAGCGGCCTGAGCGCACCGCTCATGACAGGGGACCCGGACGCGGCGTTGGCCGAGATTTTCGCCGCGCTGTCGGGCCTCGAGCCGGCGGACACGCCAACGCCCGACGATTGGCGCACCGAGATTGTCCGGCAAGCGACCCAGGCGATCGGTGTGTCGCAGGCGAACTCGAATTTCGATGGCGACAGCCAAGAGGTGGCGCGAAGCCAACTGGCGTTCGCGCGCCGGGTTTTCGCTCTCGCCTTGGAAGCGCTAGAAGCCGCCGAGCAGGAGCAGTCGCGGTCCGATGTCAGGGCGTTCGAGGACAAGCTCGCCCGTTTTCAAAAACAGTTGGATGTCCTCGAGACCGAGGGATAACCGAAGGTCTGTCAGGCCGGCAGGCGGATGCTGGCGCGGAGGCCGCCTAGGGGTGAGTCCAACAACACTAGGTCGCCGCCGTGATTGCGCACCACGTCGCGAGCGATGGTGAGTCCGAGACCGACACCGCCGGTCTCGGGATTGCGCGATTCGTCGAGGCGGAAGAACGGCTTGAAGACCAACTCGCGATTTTCCGCCGGGATTCCCGGACCGTCGTCGTCGATGGCGATTTCGATCATGTCGGCGCCGCGGGTCACCGACAGTACCGCTTGGCCGCCATGGCGCGAGGCATTGTCGGTCAAATTGGTGATCGCGCGCCTGATCGCGTCGCGCCGCAGCATGAGGATCAAGCCGGCGGGTATTGTATCGATCGCGATATCGGCGCCGTGGCGGTGCGCGTTCTCGACGATCTCGATCAACAGCTCGCCGAGATCGGTCTCGATCGGCACTTCGCTGCCTTCGCCGCGGGCGAACGCGAGATAGCCTTCGACCATGCGCTCCATATCCGCGACATCGGCGGTGAGCGCCGCCGCCGCGTCCTTGTCGGGGGCCATCGCGAGCTGCAGTTTCATCCGCGTCAGCGGGGTGCGCAGGTCATGGCTGACCCCGGCCAGCATCTCGGTCCGCTGGGTCATCTGACGCTGAATGCGTTCGCGCATTTGCAGGAACGCGCGGGCAGCTTGGCGGACCTCGGTCGCGCCGGTGGGCTTGAAATCGATCGCCTGGACGCCCTTGCCGAAACTTTCGGCGGCGTGGGCGAGCCGGCGCATCGGGCCGATCTGGCGGCGCAGGAAATAGATCGCGATGGCGACCAGGACCAGGGAGGTGCCGACCATCCACAGAATAAAGATATAGGTGGTCGATGAGAACAGGCGTTTGCGCGGCGCGATCACCCGCAGCACCCCGCTCGGCAATTCGGTCTCGACGACGACGCGCTCGGGGTTGCTCCTTGTATCGAACTGAAACGGATAGCCGATGCGCTCGGGCAGGACCCGCGCGAGCATCCAGTCGACCGGTCCGAACAACGCATGCGGCGGTGTTTCGGGTAGTACGGCGCCTTCGGTGAACGTGACTTCCATTGCCAGATAGGTGCGCGCGCGGCGGATCATCCAGCTGCGGTCGACGACGTCGTCCGAGACCTCGATGGCATCGACGATGAAGGCGATATCGCCGGCGAATCCAAGCGCCAGGCGGCGGCCGACGTCCTGCCAATGGCGGCTGTAGAAGACATACGCCGAGACCGCCTGCAGCAGGATCAGCGGGATTACCACGATCAGTAACGATCGCCCGAACAGGCCGCGAGGCATGAAATTGCGCATGCCGCTCATCGGCTCGTCGCCCGGGCCATCAGCCGGCGCGCAACGCGTAGCCTTCGCCGCGGACGGTCACCAAATAGCGCGGGTCGCGCGGATTGGTTTCGATCTTGCGGCGCAGACGGGTGATTTGGACGTCCACCGATCGCGCGGCGACCCGCGAGGTCTCGCCGAGCCGTTCGCGCGAGACCGCGGCGCCGGCGGTCTCGGCGAGCGCCCGTAAAAGGCCGGCCTCGGCGGCGGTGAGGTCCACCGGAATGCCATGGTTGCGCAATTCACCGAGTACCGCGTCGAAAGTGAAGCTGCCGAATTGCACCGGCTCGCTCGGGCGGCGCTCGGCGCGGCGCAGGATCGCCTTGAGGCGGAGCACCAATTCGCGCGGCTCGAACGGCTTGACGAGATAGTCGTCGGCGCCGCATTCGAGGCCGGCGATGCGATCCTCGGTGGCATCCATCGCGGTCAGCATCAGGATCGGCAGATCGCCGCCGCGGCGCAGCGCGCGGGCGAAATCGAGGCCGCTCTCGCCGGGCATCATGAGATCGAGGACGATCACGTCGAAGGTCAGGCTGGTCAGTTTGGCGCGGGCGCGCGCGGCGTCGGCGGCGGTGGCGACGAGAAAACCGTTCTCCGCTAGGTAGCGGCGTAGCAGTTCGCGCAGTCGATCGTCGTCGTCGACGACTAGGACATGCGGTCGGTCCAAACTTGGACTCGGTGGTGAGGTGTTGGTCAAAAGCTCGCTCATGACGATAGTATAATGCCCTTTAGCTGTTTCCGTGCCGTTCGATGTGAGCGCGGTCCTCGTCGGTCATCAGGCCGAGCATCACCTTGGCGAATCCTTGCGCGGCATCGGCGCCGGCGGCGCGAAAGGCGTGGGCGATCCGGGCTCGCGAGGCGCCGGACAGACGGCGCTCGAGTTCCTTGCCCTTTTCGGTCAGGTTGAGCAGGCGCTGACGACGGTCGACGGTGCCCTTGATCTGGGCGACGTAACCGGTGCGCACCAGCTCGCCGAGCACGCGGCTGAGGCTTTGTTTGGTGATTTTGAGAATGTCGAGAAGCTTGGTCACCGGGATGTCCCGATTGCGGCCGACGAAATAAATCACCCGGTGATGAGCGCGACCGAATCCGAGCGGCGCGAGCAGGCGGTCCGGCTCGGCGACAAAATCGCGGTAGGCGAAAAACAACAGCTCCATGCCGGTGTTGAGGTCCGCTTCGTCGAGGACGCCGGGAGCGGGTGATTTTAAGTCAGCCATGTTGACTTATATGAACGCCGATGATAGTCAACGCAACCTTTCTCTAGTAGGCTGTATTCACATTTCGGTGTGGACCGAGGACCCTATTATGCTCAGTTTCGACGATCACGTCGGCTCAATTTGGTACGATGGCAAGCTGGTTCCGTGGCGCGACGCCAACGTACACGTCTTGAGTCATGGCCTGCATTATGCGAGCAGCGTGTTCGAGGGCGAGCGGGTCTATGGCGGCACCATCTTCAAGCTGCAGGAGCATACCGAACGCCTGTTCAATTCGGCGCGCCAGCTCGGCTTCGCGATTCCCCACACCGTCGAGGAAATCAACGCCGCGTGTTACGCGGTGTGCGAGGCCGATGATATTGTCGACGGCTATGTGCGGCCGGTGGCATGGCGCGGCAGCGAGATGATGGGCGTCTCGGCGCAGAAAAACACCATACATGTGGCGATCGCGGCGTGGGAGTGGCCGTCGTATTTCTCGCCGGAAGCGCGGCTGAAGGGGATCAAGCTCAAATGGTCGACCTGGAAGCGCCCGGATCCGCAGACGATTCCGGCGATGGCCAAGGCCGCCGGTCTTTATATGATTTGCACCCTGGCCAAGCACGATGCCGAGGCCGACGGTTTCGACGATGCGTTGATGCTCGATTGGCGCGGCCGCTTGGCGGAATCGACGGGCGCCAATATCTTTCTCGTGATCGACGGGGTTTTGCATACTCCGACACCGGACTGTTTTCTCGACGGGATCACCCGGCAATGCGTGATCGGATTGGCGAAAAATCGCGGTATCGGGGTGATCGAGCGGGTGATCATGCCGGAAGAACTCGAAAAGGCGGACGAGGTCTTCCTGACCGGTACCGCCGCGGAAGTCACCCCGGTGGGCCAAATCGGCGACCTGCACTTTCAACCCGGCGCGATCTGCCGCCTGATGATGGACGATTTCACCGCGCTGACCCAAGCCGGCGCCGAGCCCGCGAAACAGGCTGGCGCGGCGGAGTAAATTTCGCGAATCCAAACCAGGCGAGAATATCTGATGGCCAGCGATATCCTCCATGCGCCGCGCGAGCGGTTGAGCGCGCACACCTTGGCGATGCATCAGGCGATCGTCTCGCTAATGGAAGAATTGGAAGCGGTCGACTGGTACCGTCAACGCGCCGACGATTGCGACAACGAGGCGCTCAAGGACATCCTGCTGCACAATATGCGCGAGGAGATGGAGCACGCCTCGATGGTGCTCGAATGGATCCGCCGCAACGACGCGGATTTCGAGATGCAGCTCAAGGACAACCTGTTCTCGCACGGCCCGATCACCGGGGATCACGGGTAGGGATTAAAAGCACGTTCAAGCGCCGGCCAAGCTCTCCTCGCATAAGCTCGGGCGCGCGGTCGCGGCTTGCCAAGCCGCGCGGTGTGCGGCTTGGAATAGTTGCTAAAGTTTGAACTGCAGCGTCACCCACATTTTTCTCGTGTCGGCGCCGAGGCCCTTGGCGCGGTAGTCGGCGTATTCGAGCAAGAATTCGACCGGGCCGCCGACGCGTTGGCGGATGCCGATATCGAACTCCTCGCCGTAGCCGGTGCCCAAACCGTGCGCTGAAAAGCGGTGATAGGCGGCGCGGATGCGAGTGCGGTCCAACCACGATCGCGCCGGGTCGGCGAAATCGAACATGACGAGGGCGGCGGGCTCGATGGTTACGTCCGCGTAGGTGTCGACCAGGCCGCGCACCGGTGTGTCGCTGAAATTGTCGGCCCAGCCACGGTTATAATGCTTCACCCCTAGCGTGGTTTGCAGCGCGGCATTTCCGTTGCCGGATTGTCGGCGGTAGCCGACGAGGGCGGCTAAGCCGGCGATACCGAGTCCGGCCTCGGCGATTGTCAAAAATTCATCGAAGTCGTCGGGGTTGTTGGCATGGTCGGTCTGCCAGGCGAATTCGCCACCGGCGATCAGGTCCATCGTGGCGCTGAGCGAAACCCGGGCGTCGAGCCGCGCGCCAGCGGTTATCGAGGACAGGCGCGGGCGCTCGTTGAAATCCATCGCCATCGCGTAGCCGGCCAACTTAATCGGCGCCAGACCGTCATACGCAAGATGCGCCATATGAGTGGCGGTGTTCCAATCGCCGCCGACCGCGTCCTCGCCGGCGGTGCGATCGACCATCCAGGTGAAGCCGTAAAACGCGGTCACATCGGCAAGCGGTCGCACGGTGACGGTCGCGGCGTCGTAGGTCTGCTGGTTTTGCCGGAACCGCGCGCTGGCGACGAAGGCGCGCGCGCCGAGTTCGATGGTCTGACGGCCGAGCTTGAGGGCGCCGTTGCCGGGCAGCGCCAAGCGCAGCCAATACTGATTGAGCTCGGTGGTCGGCGCGTCGCGGACGATGGGAAAGTCGCCGCGCCCGTTGATCCCGTCATTGAAACGGTCGTCGCCGAGCGCGACGATGTTCTCGGCCTCGATGAGCGCCGAGGCGCCGTGCCAATATCCGGTTTCATAGGTGATCCGGGTGCGCGCGGTGTTGGCCACGGCACGCCGTTCGAAACTGTCTTGATCGACCATTTCATGGCGCACGCGCACGTCGAGGCCGAAGTTGCCCGATACCAGCGCTTCGCCTAGCGTTTCGGCGGCGTATACCGCCGCACCGCTCAGACTCACCGTGGCGAGACTAATCGAGAGGCCGAAAATGTGGGTGCCCCGGAACGACGGAAATTTTATTGAGAACAACTTGATGACCCAAAGTGTCATGAATAGCGGGACTGTGTATCGTAGAGGCATGACAGAAAGGGGACAAAATTATTGCAAAGCGGTTCCATAAGATCGAAAAAGGATTTAGGCGAGCGTATCGAGGAGCGAAGTCATGATGAAATATTCGACCGGAGACTCGATGCGATTGCTGTTTCTCTCGGCGGTCGGCTGGGTGATGCTGGTGTCCGCCGCGACGGCCCAGGACGCGGGCGCGCTCGACCGTCTGAGATCGCAGCCCGCCAGCCTGTTCTCGATCGGCATGTTGAACGTCGAGGGCTCGCTCGACGCGATCGAAAATCGGATGTGGGACTACACCTACGATCTGACCGGCTACAGCGACGACGACGACGGTTACGGCTTTCTCTTTCCCAACATCAACTATCGCTATGGCTTTGCCTATGTCGACGAAGACACCGGGATCCTGTTTCTCACCGGCGTCACCTTGGCGCAGGGCAAGTTTCTCGAAAAAGAGGTTTGTCAGGCGGTGATCGTCGAGATGCGTCACGCGCTGTTCGCATCGAGCAAAAGCGATCTGACGATCGAGCAGCAGGCCCGGTCTTATCTCCGCCGCATGTTTCCCGCCACCGTCGCCGGTGGGGACAACGACGACACGCTGATCAGCGGCTTGCTAAACGAAGTGATGCTGGAGGTCAGGATGTACGAGAACTTGCCCACCGGTCAGCCCGACACCCTGTGCATTGGATTTCTCGATCGCGACATGGTGTCGCTCGCTTCGGTCGCGTTTTAAAGCGCGTTCAAACGCCACGCGGGCTGCCTCGCATAAGCTCGGGCGCGCGGTCGCGCTTGCCGTTCGCTTTGCTCACGGGGGCTGGTGCGTGCTGGATGACCTGGGTGACTTGGTTCCGGTTTTTTGAAGAGCGTTCAGGCGTCACCCAGGCTGGCCTCGCATAAGTTCGGGCGCGCGGCTTGAGGGGTAGCCGTCTATTCCGCCGCTTCCGATTTATCGACTACCCAGCGCTGGGCCGCGGCGCCGTCGGTGGCGCGCGCGTCGACCCATTTGCCGCCGTCCGGAGTCTCTTCGAGTTTCCAGAACGGCGCCTCGGTCTTGAGCCAGTCGATGAGAAATTGACACGCCTCGAGCGCCGCCGTGCGGTGCGCCGAAGCGGTCACCACCAGGACGATCTGGTCGCCGGGCTCGAGCCGGCCATAGCGGTGAATGACCAGACTGGCGTCGAGCGGCCAGCGGATATGCGCCTCGGCCTCGATCTCGGCGAGTTTCTTCTCGGTCATCCCGGGATAATGTTCGAGAGTCATCGCGCCGACGGTTTGCTCGTCGGCGATATCGCGAACCAGGCCGACGAAGGTGGCGACCCCGCCGATCTTGGTGTTGCCGGCGCACAGAGCGGCGATCTCGGCACCGATATCGAAGTCCTCGGCTTGGACGCGGATCATCTGCTCAGCCTCCGGTAACCGGCGGGAACAACGCGATTTCCCGGGCGCCGGCGATCGAATGATCGAGTTGGACGTATTCCTGGTCGACCGCGACCCGGACCACGGACAGGTCGGCCAGCGCCGCGGCATGGCCCGCCGAGCGCTGCTTGAGCCAGTCGAGAAGCTCGCCCACCGTGCCGACCTCGGCCGGCGGCTCGATGGTTTCCTCGGCAACCCCGGCGCGTTCGCGCAACCAGGCAAAATAAAGCATGTTTATGGAATTGGACATGGTCTCACGTATGGTTTCAGCGCACCTCGTTGAACGGCAGAAAATCGACCGCCGCGCCGTTCTCAACATACGTCATTTCCTCGGGCAATTCGACCAGTCCGTCGGCGGCGGAGACAGTCGAAAGAATTCCCGCGCCTTGGCGCCCGGCTTTCACCGCGACCATGCCGCCCGCTTCGCCGGCAATCAGCCGGCAGCGCACGAACTCGCGCCGGCCCGGTTTTTTGTCGTGGGAAAATCCGGCGCGCACCGAGAACAGCGTGGGCGCGGTCGCGGCGGCGCCCGAGAGCTTGAGAATCAAAGGTCTGGCGAAGCGCAGAAAAGTCACGATCACGGCGGCGGGATTGCCCGGCAGACCGACAAAAGAGACCGCGCGCCCGTTGTCATCGACATGGCCAAGCGCCACCGGCCGTCCCGGCTTAATCGCCAACCGCCACAGGGTCAGGCCGCCAAGCGCCTTGACGACCGGCCGCACGTGATCCTCCTCGCCGACCGAAACACCCCCCGAGGTGATCAGAAGATCGTGGCCGCCGGCGGCGTCGTGCAATGCCCGTTCGAGAGTGTCGCGATCATCGCCAACGATGCCGAGGTCGGTGACCCGGCATCCGAGGCCGGCGAGCAGCGCCGCGAGGGTATAGCGGTTGCTGTCGAATATCGTGCCCGGGCCGAGCCGGCGTCCGATATCGCCGAGCTCGTCGCCGGTCGAGAACAGGGCGACCCGGAGCGCGGCGTGAACCGCCACTTCGCTTTGCCCGAGCGAGGCCAGGAGTCCGACATCCTCGGGACGCAGCCGGCGCCCGGCGTCGAGCACGACCGTGCCTTGGGCGATGTCCTCGCCGGCGCTGCGCCGATTGGCGCCGCGCGCGACCCCGGGCGGGATGCGCACCACCTCGCCCTCGAGGGCGCAATCCTCCTGCATCAGCACGGTGTCGGGACCGGGGCCGCTGGCGCCATGCGGCATCACCCCGCCGGTGAACACGCGCAACGCCTCGCCGCGCCGGGCGGGCCGTCCCAGCGGGTGGCCGGCGGCGATCCGCCCGGTGACCGGCAGTTCGGTCGGATGGTCGGGGGATAAATCGTCGAAATAGACGGCGAAGCCATCGACCGCGGAATTGTCGTGCGGCGGGACGTCGTCGGACGCCACCACCGCTTTGGCGAGAATCCGCCCGCACGCGGCGCCGAGCGCCACGGTCTCGACCGGGGCGACGGTCACCAAGCGGTCGTCAAGAATTGCCAGCGCCTCGGCAAGCGGCATCAGACGGCCGTCATTGGCGAAGCAATCGTCACTGAGTTGGGTCATTCGCCGGTCGGTGTAAGGCCGCAATGGGTGATGATGAAGTCGGCGACCGCCGCGGTATCGTTGAGGTCGAGCACCGGTCGGCCGGCGTCGGGCAATTCATGGTCGCTCGCCACCGCGACGACCTTGGCGTCGTCGGGATAGAGCGGCGGGCGATCATTGCCGGCGCGCCGCACTTCGATCTTCTCGTGACTCTCGCGCTTGAAGCCTTCGACGAGCACGAGATCGACCGGCGACATGCGGGCGAGCAGAGCGGCCAGATCGGGCTCGTCGTCGTCGCCGGCCTCGTGCATCAGTGCCCAGCGGCGCGCCGAGGACACCAGCACTTCGGTGGCGCCGGCGGCGCGGTGTTCGTATGAATCCTTGCCCGGGGTATCGACATCGAAGTCGTGGTGCGCGTGCTTGATCGTCGAGACCACGTAACCGCGCCCGGTCAGTTCCGGCAGCAAACGCGTCACCAGTCGGGTTTTGCCCGACCCGCTCCAACCGGTGATGCCGAGAACCCTCATTCTCCGGCTTCTCCGTCAGTTTCCGTCGAAATGATATGTCTGAGGCCGACGCGCAAATAATCGTATCCGGTGACGGCGGTCAGCGCGGCGGCGATCCACAACAGGATGCCGCCGATATCGGTCAGCGACAGCCCGAGAATATCATTCACCGGCGGGGCGTTGCCGATCAAAAGCAGACAAATGGCGCCCATTTGCGATCCGGTCTTCCATTTGGCCAGCTGGGTGACCGGCAGTCCGACCTTGAGTTCCGCCAAGAACTCGCGCAATCCCGACACCAAAATCTCGCGGCACAGGATGATCAGCGCGGGAATCAACGGCGCCCGATCGGCCCATATCAGCATCACGATTGCCGCCGCCACCAGTAGCTTGTCGGCGACCGGGTCGAGGAAGCGCCCGAAGGGTGAGATCTGACCCAGGCGGCGCGCCAGATAGCCGTCGAAATAGTCGGTCGCGCTGGCAACGACAAAGAGACCGAACGCGGTCCAATTGCTGACCGGCGCCGGCAGATAGAACGCGCCGACCAGCAAGGGGATCACGAAGATCCTCGACAGAGTTAGAATATTGGGAAGGCCGGTCAGCATAAGGCGGCAAAGGCTCCGTTGAATATCGTTAGTAAGACTTCTAGAGCACGTCCTTTCCTGATGGAAGCGGTTTGATGGGGCAGATTGGCATTTCGGGTAAGCGCGGCGCGGCCGGCGATGGGGGTGCATCGGCCGAGCGTCGCAACGCATCCGAAAGGCCAATTTGCCCCACCGAAGGCCGCACGCCTGTGTGCCGTGGCTTCGTTGCGCGCCTTGCCCGATGACCCCACATCGCGCGGCGGCGCGCGCCTAGCCACGACGCGCCGGCGTGCGGTCAAACCGCTTCCATCAGGAAAGGACGTGCTCTAGCACCATCCACCCGCGATGGTCAGCCCCGAGATCACCCTTGGTTGTGGAAATGATCATAAATCGTCTGCGCCACGCGCTTGCTGACACCGTCGACCGTCGCGAGATCGCTGAGACCGGCCTCGGCGACCCCACGGGCCGATCCGAAGCGGTGCAGCAGCGCGCGTTTGCGCTTGGCGCCGATCCCGGAAATCTGATCGAGCTCCGATTTCACGATCGCCTTCGACCGCCGGGCGCGGTGGCCGCCGATGGCGAAGCGATGGGCCTCGTCGCGCAGTCTTTGCAGGAAATAGCTGACCGGACTGTTCGGCGGCACGATGAACGGCGCCCGGCCGGGCAGGCGAATACGTTCGAGCCCGGCGTCGCGATCCGGGCCCTTGGCGATCGCGGCGACCGTCACCCCGTCGGCGCCGATCGTCACGCCGAGGTCCGCCAGTACCTCGAGCACGCTCGACAACTGCCCGCCGCCACCGTCGAGCAGGACTAGGTCGGGCCACTGTTGCCCGCCGCCATCGTTGGTTTCGCGTTGCAGGCGGGAAAAGCGGCGGCCGAGGACTTCGCGCATCATCGCGTAATCGTCGCTCGCCGGCGCCTCCTTGATGTTGAACTTGCGATAGGCGTTTTTCTGAAACCCCTCGGGCCCGGCGACGATCATCGCGCCCACCGCCTTGGTGCCGCTGATATGGCTGTTGTCGTAGACCTCGATCCGGGTCGGCGGGGCGTCGAGGCCAAACATCTCGGCGACGCCCTCGAGCAGGCGGCGCTGCGAGGCGCTTTCGGCGAGGCGGCGGGCGAGCGCCTCGCGGGCATTGATCACCGCGCGGTCGATGAGCTGGCGCTTGCCGCCACGGCGCGGGACGATCAGCTTTACCCGCCGCTCGGCCCGGAGACTCAAGGCTTCGGCGACCAGCGCCTCGCCGTCGATCCGATCACTGAGCAGGATAGTGCGCGGCGCCGCCCGACCATCGTAGAATTGCGCGACGAACGCGCCGAGGACCGCGGCTACGGTGTCGTCACGCGAATGGCTCGGGTAATGCGCGCGGTTGCCGTAGTTTCGGCCGTCGCGGAAAAAGAACACCTGGATGCAGGTCTGGCCGCCGTCCTGGTGCGCGGCGATAACATCCGCTTCGCCGATCGAGTCGACGTTGACATCTTGGTGTGCCTGAATGTGGGCGAGCGCCCGAATCCGGTCGCGCAAGACGGCGGCGGCCTCGAATTCGAGAGCGCCGCTCGCGGTGTCCATGCTTTGCGAAAGCGCCTGCTGAACTTGCTGACTTTTGCCGGAGAGAAAATCGGCGGTCTGCTCGACGATCTCGGCATAGTCGTCGGTCGAAATCAAACCGACACAGGGACCCGAGCACCGCTTTATCTGATACTGCAGGCACGGTCGGGTGCGCGACGAGAATATGCTGTTCGAGCAGGTGCGCAGCGGGAACGCGCGTTGCAGGGCGTTCAGTGTCCGATTGACCGCGCCGGCCGAGGCGAAGGGGCCGAAATACCGTGCGCCTCGATTGCGCGCCCCCCGGTGCTTGGCCAATTGCGGCCAAGCGTCGTCGATGCTCAGCATGATGTAGGGGTGCGATTTATCGTCGCGCAGGATGATGTTGTAGCGCGGCTTGAGGCGCTTGATCAGGTTGGCCTCGAGCAACAGCGCCTCGGCCTCGGTATGGGTGGTGACGATCTCCAGCGCCCTGGTCTCCGAGATCATCCGCGCAATGCGCACCGATTGGCGTTGCGGATTGGCATAATTCGCCACCCGCTTGCGCAGGCTCCGCGCCTTGCCGACGTAGAGCGCCGTCCCCTCGTCATCGAGCATGCGATAGACGCCGGGACCGGGCGGCAGGGTGGCCAGTTGCGCGCGGATCAGCGCGGCGCCGATCACAGGGGCGACGGTACCCGCATCCGCTGCTTCATCTTGTGGGTATTGGGAGCCCATTACCCCAATATCGCGGGGGTACCGTCGGGGGTCAACGGGTGCTCTCATGGACGTGTTGGAGGAAGTGTCGGCGGCGCCGCAAAGCTATCCACCGTTCCTGTGGAAAAACCGGTGTACAACCGGCGTCTTGCGGGCCGAGAACGAGGCTGACACTTTTGTTAAGCCGATTTGCCTAAATTATCAGCAAAATTCGTAACTTGCTGATTTTACACAATTTCTCTGATCACACTGGTTTAAGGTTGTCGGGGCCACCGGGATCGTTGCCGTCGCCCCTCGTGAAGATGCCCGAAAATCACGCGCTGTGAACAACTTTCCGTGACAAACTTCTCCGCTAAGTCACGGAAGCGAAACCTATTCAACGTATCGACGAACGATTTCGACACCGACGCATTCGGCGTCGGACAGCACATCGAGTTTCTCGACACGCACCGTCGCGCGGGCCACCCGGCGGTCGCCGAGGCACAAATCCGCGATGCGTTCGGCGAGGGTTTCGGCAAGATTTATGTGGCCGCCTCCGGTCAATGTCCGGATGCCGGCGACGATGTCGTCGTAACTGACGACCTCGGCTATGCGATCGTGATGCGGCGCGTCGGGATCGGCGATTTCAAGATCGACATTGATCCGTACATTCTGTTGCGCGCCTTGCTCGTGGTCGTGAATACCGATCGCGCACGGAATGACCAGGTCGCGAACAAACAGCCGGCGCGCCACGGACTCGGTGGCGGGGCTGGCGATGGGATGGATGCTGCCGCTTCGACTCATGGGTCTGATCGTCTCATTGCGGTTGGGAACAAGGATACGTGCGTCATTCTTCGGGCGGTCGGACATCGTTGGGATGCTGCCAACCGAGATGCTGGCCGCTGTCGAGGGCGATCATTTGCCCTGTCAACGCCGGCGCGTCCAGAATAAACCGCACCGCGGCGCAAATTTCATCGAGCGCGACCGCGCGCCGCAGCGGCGTGCTTTCGACCTGCGTGGCAAAATGCGCGTCGCTTTGGCGGGTGCTGGGCAAGGTCGGGCCGGGGCCGATGGCGTTGACCCGGATGCGCGGCGCGAGCGCCATCGCCAGGGTTTGGGTCATCGTCCACAAGCCCGATTTGGCAAGCGTGTAGGACACGAAATGGGGGGTCAGGTTCCACACCCGCTGGTCGATCATATTGATGATCGCGGCAGTGCCGTCGGCGGGGAGCGCCGCCGCGAGCCCCTGGGCGAGCACGAACGGAGCGCGCAAATTGACGTTCATGTGGCGATCCCAACTCGCCCGGGTCGCGCTCTCGACCGAGTCGTGCTCGAACACCGAGGCGTTGTTGACCAGGCAGGTGACCGGACCGAGGCGGTCCGCGGTCTCGGTCAGGACGGCGGCGGTTTGGGTGTCCTCGGTGAGGTCGGCGGCAATCGCCGCGGCGCGACCGCCGTTCGCGGTGATGTCGTCGACCAAGGCGGTCGCGGCGTCGACCGACCGGTTGTGGTGCACGGCGACCGACCAGCCGGCGGCGGCGAGGTCGAGCGCGATCGCGCGGCCGATGCGGTTCGCGGCGCCGGTCACCAGCGCGGTCGCGGGGATATCGGATGTCATGCGGTAAAGCTAGAGCCTGTTTCAGCCAAATGGAATCGGTTTGATGGATCAAATTGGCTTTTCGCGTGCGTCACGAGCGGGCAAGCTGGGAGGTTCACCGGCCGGGCCGGCGCACGGTGACCGCGGTCAAGGCGGCGGCAAACCACAACGCCGCCAGCCACCAGGATTGCCAGATGCCGTAGGACATGCTGGACAACGCGAGCGCGATCACCAGGACCGCCGCCGCCACCCCCGCGCCCAGGCGATTCCCGGTGCGTCCGGCGACGCCATACAGCAAGCCACCGGTGATCAAGGCAAACAGCAGGGCGCCCGGCAAGCCGAGTTCGAGCCAGAGCTGCAAGGGGGCGTTGTGGGGATGCAGCGGCAACACTTGCATATCCCCATAGATGGTCGGCGGCAGATAGGGATTGACCGCGGTGATCATCACGTCGCGCCCCGGCATCACCCGCGACGAATCGAGGCCCCAGCCCAGCAGTGGGCGTTCGAGAATGCGTTCGACCGAGAAATCCCAAATGTAGAGACGGTGGATGGTGGTCGAGGACAGGCCGCCGAACCATTCGGATAGGCGCCGGGCGTCGAGCACGGTCAACACCAGCGCCGGCGCCGCCATGGTGCCGACCGCGACGCCAACCGCCATGAGCCGGGCGATGATTTTCGGCGCGGCGGCGACGACGACAAAAGTGACCGCGCCGGCAGCGAGGGCGGCGGCCGCCGATTGACTCTCCAAATTTATCAGTAAATAGACACAGACGGCGACCGGTACTGGTGCGAGCCAACGCCAGATCGCGTGCCCCGGCGGCGCCCCGAAGCGCCACAGCCAGACGATTGCCGGTCCGACGAAAAGCACCACCAGGGTGGTGCCGTTATTGAGACTCGCCATGCCGTAGTACGACGGAACGTCCCTGATCGCCCGCCGCAGCCCGCCGCCGAGGGCGAGATCGACGGTGATGAGGAGAAGCGCCGCCGCCACGCCGAACACTAGCGCCGCCCCCACTTGACGCCGCCGGGGCTCGGGAAGATCGACGATGGCGGCGAACAGAATCGCGCCGACCACGGTGATCCCGGTCAGCTTGGCGGCGCGCGCCAGCGCGAGTTCCGGATCGATCGCCCACAGCGCGCTGGCCCAGCCCCAGGCCAGCGCGGCGATTGCCGGCAGGGCCAGAATCCGCATCGACCACGGCGCCCGCCACCCTGCGGCGTGCAATAGCGGCAGCGCCGCCAAGGCGGTGAGCAGCGCCAGCGGCGCCAGCGCCTTATGAGCGAGCGCCCCGAGCGGCGGCACCGCAAAGACCGCCGCCACCACCAGCCACGTGGCGACAGCGGTTACCGCGGTGGGCATGGCGAAAGCGCGGGAGGCGGCGTGTCGGGAGCCATAAAATGGGTCATTTTCAACGTCATTGGTATAAAGGGCTGTGTCCGCCCCGGTCCAGGTATAAATTGAATCGGGGAGGGTATTCATGGTCGATATTTTGGCTTGGTTGGAAACGCTGGAACTGTCGCGCTACCGGGCGAATTTCACCGAGAATGAAATCGACCGGCGCGCGCTGTCGACGCTGAGCGATCAAGATCTCAAGGATATCGGGGTCGCCGCGCTCGGGCATCGGCGGGTTCTTCTTGCGGCGATCAAGGCGCTCGAGGACGACCGCCATCGCTCATCCGGCGCGGCGGCACCGGAGCGCCGGCAGATCACCATCATGTTTTGCGACCTGGTGGGCTCGACGGCGCTGTCCGAACAGCTTGACCCGGAAGACCTGCGGGCCCTTCTGCACGCTTATCGGCAAGCTTGCGCGACGGTCATCTAGGGCTATGACGGCCACGTCGCGCAATATCTCGGTGACGGTCTGATGGTCTATTTCGGCTGGCCGCAAGCCCATGAGGATGACGCGATTCGCGCGGTGCGCGCGGCGCTCGATATTGTCGACGCGGTGAAGCGGGTCGAGGCGGCGGACCCGCCGCACGTTCGCATCGGTATCGCGACCGGGCATGTGGTGGTCGGCGAGACCGGCGCCGGCGATGCCGCGGGCCCCAGCCTGGCGATCGGCGAGACGCCCAACCTGGCGGCCCGACTCCAGGGGGTGGCTGGAATCGACGACATCGTCATCGCGCCGGCAACCCGGCGCTTGATCGGCGACTCTTTCGAACTCGACGACCTTGGAGACCATGCGCTCAAGGGAATCATCGCGCCGGTTCGGGCATGGCGCGCGACCGGCGTGGCTCGCACCGAGGGCCGGTTCGAGGTGGCGCATGGCGCGCGTCTGACTCCGATGGTCGGGCGCGACGCCGAGATCGCGATGATATTGGAACGCTGGAAGCGCGCCGAGATCGGCGAGGGACAAGTGGTCCTATTGTCGGGAGAGGCCGGTGTCGGCAAAAGCCGGGTGGTGCAAAGGCTGCGCGAATACCTCGCTCTCGAGCCCCATATCGACCTTCGTTTTCAATGTTCGCCGTTCCACGTCAACTCCGCGCTGCATCCGATCATCGAGCACTTCGAACGGGTCGCCGAATTCGATGCCAAGGATTCGGCGGAGGAAAAGCGCGACAAACTCAACGCGGTCCTCGAACGATCGTCCGAGGCCGCGAACTATATGACCCCGCTGTTCGCCAGCCTATTGTCGTTGGATGTCGGCGCCGACCAGGCGCAGCCCGCGCTGAGCCCTCAACTGCTCAAGGAAACCACCCTCGAAGCCTTGAACGGGCAGGTGCTCGCCTTGAGCGCGCGGCGGCCGGTGTTGATGGTCTTCGAGGACGCGCATTGGATCGACCCGACGAGCCAGGAGTTGCTCAACCGGTTGGTGGCGGACCTTCCGTCGGCCCGCGTGATGCTGCTGTTGACCTTCCGGCCGGGCTATCAGGCGCCGTGGACCGATCACCGCCACGTCCTGCCGATGACGCTGACTCGGTTGGGCCGGGCGCAGGCCGCGTCGATGGTCGGGAAGGTCGCCGGCGGCACGGCTTTGACGCAAGCCTTGCTCGACCAGATCCTGTCGCAGACCGATGGTGTTCCGCTCTATATCGAAGAGCTGACCAAATGCGTCCTGGAAAGTGGATTGGCGGAACACGCCTCGACCTTCAAGGCCGGTGAAATCGCGATTCCCCCGACCTTGCAGGACAGCCTGATGGCGCGCCTCGATCGCTTGGGCGCGGCCAAGGAGATCGCCCAGATTTGCGCCTGCATCGGGCGCGAATTTTCGCTCGACGTGCTTCAATCGGTCGCCGATACGGATGCCGAAGACCTTTCCGAGGGCATCGACCAGCTCCTGGCATCCGGGTTGTTTCTGCGGTCGGAGCGATCGAACGGCGTGCAGCACGGGTTCAAACACGGCCTGGTCCAGGAGGCCGCGTACAACAGCCTGGTGGTTAAGCGGCGCCAGGTTTTGCATCAGCGGATTGCCGATGTGCTGAGGCGCCGGTTCGATGAGACCGGCGACGGAAAGCCCGAGGACGTGGCGCACCATTTCAGCCAGTGCGGCGACTTCGCCGAGGCGGTGCGGTTCTGGCACATCGCCGGCGAGCGGTCCTCCGCGCGGTCCGCGCATAGCGAGGCGATCGCCCAATTTCGCGCTGCCCTCGACGCCCTCGACCAGACCGCCGACGATCGAAAACGGGCCAGTCGAAAGTTGGAGCTCGAGCTGGCGCTCGGCCCGTCGCTGATGTCGATCAAGGGGTGGGCCGATCCCGAGGTGCGCGGCGTCTACGCGCGGGCCTCGGCGCTGGCGCAGGAGATCGGCTCGCCGGCGGAGGTTTTTACCGCCACGTGGGGGCAATGGTTGGTCAATCAGCAGTTCGGCCAGATCGATTACGCGGCGGAGCTCAGCCGTCAGGTCCTGGCGTTGGCCGAGCCGCTGCACGAGTCGGGGTATCTCCTGCAAGCGCATCACGCGGCCTGGACGACGCGCTTTCGCCTCGCCGAATTCGAGAGCTGTAGGGGCCATGCCGACCAGGGAATCGCGCTCTATAACGCGCGCGAGCACGGCGACCACGTGCAACAGTACGGTGGCCACGACCCCGGCGTTTGTGCGCGGTTTCACAGCGGCATGAGCCTGTGGATGCTCGGCTACCCAAGCCAAGCGGTCGACCGGGTCCGCGACTCGGTCGATCTGGCGGCCAATATCGCCCACCCGTTCAGCCGCGCTCACGCGGGGTTTCATGCCGCGCAACTCTACGAGCTGCGACGCGAACCCGCGCTGTCGCTCGCCCACGCCGAAGAAGTCTCGCGGATTGCCGCGGAGAATGATTTCTCCTTCATCGGCATTGTCGGCCAGGCCTTGGAAGCGCGCGCGCTGTCGGCCCAGGGACACTCGGCGCGGGCAATCCCGAAAATTGAAGACAGTATTCAGCGGCTACGCGACTCTCAGGTCGGCGCGCGGCTGTCCTACTTCCTTTCGCTGCTGGTCGCCGCCCTGGTCGAAGGCGGCGAACTCGAAGGCGCGAGCGCGGCGGTCGACGAGGCGATGAAGTCGCTGAGCGAGCACGGCGAGATGACCTGGGTCGCCGAGGTCTACCGGCTGAAGGGCTGCGTGCTGCACAAGATCGACACCGAGAACGACCCCGAGGCCGAGGTCTGGTTGCGCCGCGCGCTCGATCTGGCCGGCGAGCAAGACGCCAAATCCTGGCAGCTGCGCGCGGCGACGGATCTCGCCCTGCTCTGGCAGGAGCAGGAAAAGTCCGCCGATGCCAGCGCCGTGCTGGGTCCGATCTACGACTGGTTCACCGAGGGCTTCGACACCGCGGATCTGCGGAACGCCAAGGGCCTGCTCGACGAGCTTGCGTCGGCGGCGTGATAACTCACTTCGCTGGCGGCTGAACTCCGCCAACAAGAGTCCCGCCCGTCGGCCGAATCCTGCTGGCCCAGCCAGTTTCTTTTTTGACGCTGCGCCATTTTCTCCTTTAATTGCAGAGTGTTCTGTCATCTCCATCGATTGGCCTGCCTTGGCACGCCGCTTGCGAACCTAAACGTTCAGATGGCGTGGAACGGCCATGACACCCGTCGGTACGGCGGGTCGGCCAATACTCCAAAGACGACTCCTCCGCGGCCATCGGCTTGACAACAGTGATATTGGAGGCTGGACGATGACTCGAACATATCGATCCGAAATCAAGAATCGTGGAATGGGTTTGGGCGCTCTCGCCACTTCGCTTGTCGAATGCGCCGGCGTGGCGGGCGCGGCGCTGCTTATCCTGTCTGTTTCGCCGGTTTACGCGGCTGGGTCCGAAACCGTGAACTGCAATGCCCCAGGGGCGGATCTGCAAAAGAAACTCGACGCTGCCCATGAAGGGTCGACCGTGTTCGTCACTGGGCATTGCGTAAACGGACCCTTCACCATCGATCGTGACATCAATTTGAGCGGTTTCGACGGCGCCATGCTGTCGGCCGCGGAGGGCAGCGGCAGCGTCTTGTACGTGAGGGGGCGAACCAATATCTCCAATATCGGCATCGCGGCCGACGGGATACCTGTTGGTGTACTGGCGAATGGCGGCGCATCGCTTGTTCTTGATCGCGTTACCGTGGACGGTGCCACCAGCTCCGGCGTATTCGTTGGCTTTGGCGGCGGTGTACAGGTCTTTGACAGCGAGTTCCGGTACAACGCGGCGGCGCTCAGACTCTCGTCGTCGGGAGGGTACATATCCAACAGTACATTCGAGCAGAATGTCATTGGCGTAAGCGTCCAACACGGCGGAGGCGTCAGTATTACCAATGGTACCATAATCGATGGCAATGATACCGGTATCGTCGTGCGGGGTAATGCAACGGCTCAAGTGAGCGATAGCACGATCATAAATAGTGCAAGCGACGGTATTTCGATCATCCTGCACGGGATGCTTGATTTCGGCGCGCCGAATAACTTCGGAGGCAGCGGCGGGGCGGATGTGAATTGCGAATCGAGAGGCGTCATCACTGTTGGCCCGCCACAACTACCGAATGGCGGTGCCACGTCGATCGATCCGAGCTGCCTGGTTTTCGGCACGATATTCCTGCCGTAGACCCGGATTCCATCGTGTCCGCCGCTCGGTCGTGGCCGGGCGGCGGCGTTTTAGCGGTTCTTGGATCCGCGAGTGATGCGGTAGGCCGGGTCCATCGACGGTCTCACGGCGCAAGGAAACTCTGTGGCCGGTCGGTGATCACGCCGGTAAGACCGGCATCCCAAAGGGCTTCGACGCAGGCTGGGTCGTTGACGGTGTAAACATAGGCATTGCGACCGGCGGACCGAACGGCGGCGATCTCCGCGGCCCCGACATAGCGATGGTCGGCAATGATGCTGGTCGCGCCGCAGTGCTCGGCGGTATCCCGCCAACCTTGCGCCAGGGCCCGATAAAGCAATCCGCGCGGAAGCGCAGGGGAGACGCGGCAGAGAATATCGATGAGACCGTGGTCGAAGCACGATACGAATGTCCGGTTCGACGGAAAACCACTGTCCGAGAAGACACCGATGACGGTGTCGACAAGCGCCTCGCCTTCCTGCCCGTGAACCTTGAGCTCGAGATTGAGCGACAACCCCAAAGCCGTGGCCTCGGCGAGCCCTTGGGCAAGGGTGGGGATCCGTTCGCCAGTGAATTCGGGCGCGAACCAGCGGCCGGCATCGAGTCGTTCGAGGTCCGCGACCGTGCGGTCGGAAAGCCGGCCGCGCCCGTCGGTGCACCGCTCGAGTGTGTCATCGTGGAACAGGACGGCGGACCCGTCGCCGAGCAACGCTACGTCGACCTCGACCCAGGTTACACCGAGCCGCGCTGATTCCCGAAGCGCGGCGAGGGTATTTTCCGGCGCGTTCGCGGCGCCGCCACGGTGGGCGATTACGCGCGATCCGCGTAGAGGCGGGATCATTCCGGGGCGTCGGTCTTGCTCAGTCTGCATTGGATTGAATTTACGCCCTCGGCCCTTCGTGCGACCACTGACTCCGAATGCTCAAAAACGCCTGAATTTGGGGGCCGACTGGAACTAATGGCATCAAAACGTCGGCTTCGCCGCCAATTCAGGGCGTTAAACAGGCTAGGCGTTACCGCCCGCGCCGCCGCCGTTTCTTGCCCGGCCGGCCCGGCCCGTTGCGGTCGCGGCGGCTGGCGTGCATGGCGCTGGCGCGGCCGCCGGTGCTGCGCGCGCCCGTGGCGGCGCGTTCGGCGAGGCCGAGATCGACGGCTTCGAGGCGGCGGATCTCGTCGCGTAGCCGCGCGGCGTCCTCGAACTCGAGATTGCCCGCGTGTTCGCGCATGCGTTTATCGAGATCGACCAGATGGGCCTTGAGATTGTTGCCGATCAGATGCGGCGTCGCGTCGTCGCCGGTCTCCACGGTGACGTAATCGGATTCGTAGACCCCTTCGAGAATGTCGCCGATGTCCTTGCGCACCGATTCCGGGGTGATGCCGTTGGCCGCGTTATAGGCCTGCTGCTTTTCGCGCCGGCGATTGGTCTCCCCGATCGCCGCGGTCAGCGAGTCGGTCATCTTGTCGGCATAGAGAATGACCCGGCCGTCGATATTCCGCGCGGCGCGGCCGATGGTTTGCACCAGCGAGGTTTTCGAGCGCAAAAAGCCTTCCTTGTCGGCGTCGAGGATGGCGACCAGGGCGCATTCCGGAATGTCGAGGCCCTCGCGCAGCAGGTTGATGCCGATCAGGATGTCGAAGGCGCCGAGCCGAAGATCGCGGATGATCTCGATGCGTTCCAGGGTGTCGATATCGGAATGGAGGTAGCGCACCCGCAAGCCGGCCTCGGACATATATTCGGTCAAATCCTCGGCCATCCGCTTGGTCAAGGTGGTCACCAGGACGCGCTGCGCCTTGGCGGTGCAGATCTTGCACTCGGCGAGCAGATCGTCGACCTGGCTGTCCGCCGGGCGGACGATACACATTGGATCGATGAGACCGGTGGGGCGGATTACCTGCTCGGCGAACACCCCGCCGGTGCGCTCGAGTTCCCACGGCCCCGGGGTCGCCGAAACGAACACGGTCTGCGGCCGCATCGCCTCCCATTCCTCGAACTTGAGCGGCCGGTTGTCGATGCACGAGGGCAGCCGGAAGCCGAAATCCGACAGGGTCGATTTGCGATTGAAATCGCCGCGATACATGCCGCCCAGCTGGGGCACGGTGACGTGGCTTTCATCGACGATCAGCAGCGCGTTTTCGGGCAGATATTCGAACAGGGTCGGCGGCGGCTCGCCGGGCTGGCGGCCGGTGAGATAGCGCGAATAATTCTCGATCCCGGCGCAGGCGCCGGTGGTCTCGATCATCTCCATGTCGAACACGGTGCGCTGCTCGAGGCGTTGCGCCTCCAGCAGCTTGTTTTGCGCATTCAGTTCCTCGAGGCGGATCTTGAGTTCGGCGCGGATCGATTTGACCGCTTGCTGGATGGTCGGGCGCGGGATGATGTAATGGCTGTTGGCGTAGATCCGCACCCGCGCCAGGCGGTCGGTCTTCTCGCCGGTCAGCGGGTCGAACTCGGTGATCGATTCGATCTCGTCGCCGAACAGCGACAGCCGCCACGCGCGGTCCTCGAGATGCGCCGGGAAGATCTCGACCCCGTCGCCACGCACCCGGAAGGCGCCGCGGACAAAATTGGTATCGTTGCGGCGATACTGCAGCTCGACCAGCTGCTTGAGCAACAGAGCGCGGTCGATCTTGCCGCCGGTCTGCAGATCGATGACCATTTGCGAGTAGGTCTCGACCGAGCCAATGCCGTAAATGCACGACACGCTGGCGACAATGATCACGTCGTCGCGTTCGAGCAGCGCGCGAGTCGCGGCGTGGCGCATGCGGTCGATCTGCTCGTTGATCGAGGCGTCTTTTTCGATGTAGGTGTCGGTGCGCGGCACATAGGCCTCGGGCTGGTAATAGTCGTAGTACGAGACGAAATAATTCACCGAATTGTCCGGAAAAAAGCTCTTCATCTCGCCGTAGAGCTGCGCCGCCAGGGTCTTGTTGGGGGCGAGGATCAGGGTCGGCCGCGCCACCGCCTGAGTGACGTGGGCCATGGTAAACGTCTTGCCCGAGCCGGTGACCCCGAGCAGGACCTGATCGCGCTCGCCGTCCTCCAACCCGCCGATCAGCTCGGCGATCGCCGCCGGCTGATCGCCCGCCGGCTCGAAGTTCGACACCACGCGAAACGGCGCGCCGCGTGGCGCGGAGCCCGCGGTTTTTTCCAGCACATCCGCCATCGCTCGAATATCGGCCACGCGGGCGGTGGATGCAATGGGGTGGGCAGGTGCCGCCGCTGTCGATAACCGCGTTGACAGGCGCCCCGATGATGGGGATTGCTGGGGGCGGTAGGAACCGGAGGACATCATGGTGAAGCAAGCGGTGGATATGGGCGGCGGGCGATATCGCGAATCGTTCGGGCGCTACTACGAGGATTTCACCGTCGGCGACGTTTATGAGCATCGCCCGGGGCGGACGATATCCGAGGCCGATAATACCTGGTTCACCCTGCTGACGATGAACCAGCACCCGCTGCATTTCGATGCCGAATACAATCGCCACACCGAGTTTGGCCAGCCGCTGGTCAACAGCGCGTTGACCCTGGCGATCATCGCCGGCATGAGCGTGTCGGATGTCAGTCAGAAGGCGATCGCCAATTTGGGGTGGACCGACATTCGCATGCCGGCGCCGGTGTTCCACGGCGATACGCTGTATGCCGAGTCCGAAGTACTGGAAATGCGCGAATCGAAGTCGCGGCCGACCCAGGGCATCGTCACCGTCGAGACCCGTGGCGCCAAGGCCGACGGCACCGTGGTGATGACCTATAAGCGCCAGGTCCTGGTGCCCAAGCGCGGCCATGGCGTCGACGACAAGATCGCCGCCGCGCAAGAGGCCGGGCAATGACCGAGGCGGTCACCGAGGCCGACGAACGGCTGATCCTCGACAGTGTCGAGAAGTGGCTCGAGCGCGACGTCAAGCCGCACGTGATGGCGCTCGAGCACGACGACATCTATCCCACCGAGATGGTCGAGCAGATGAAGGCGCTGGGGCTGTTCGGCGCCACCATCGCGCCGGAATTCGGCGGTCTCGGGCTGCCGGCGGCGACCTATGCGCGGATCGTCACGATGATCTCCGAGGTCTGGATGTCGCTCACCGGGATTTTCAATTCGCACCTGATCATGGCCTCGGCGGTTCAGCGCTTCGGCACCCAACACCAGAAAGAATACTTCCTGCCCAAATTCGCCAGCGGCGAGGTGCGCGGTGGGCTGGCGCTTACAGAACCCGATTGCGGCACCGATCTGCAGGCGATCCGCACCCGCGCGGTGAAAAGCGGCAACGGCTACGTGATCAACGGCACCAAGACATGGATCTCGAACGGCATCGAGGGTTCGTGCTTCGCGCTGCTGGTCAAGACCGACCCCGACGCCGAGCCGCGCCATCGCGGCATGTCGATGTTCCTCGCCGAGAAAGGCGACGGCTTCCGGGTCGGGCGAAAGTTGGAGAAGATCGGCTACAAGGGCATCGATTCCGGCGAGCTGGTGTTCGAGGATTACGCGGTGTCGGCGGATTGCCTGGTCGGCGGCGAGGAGGGCAAGGGGTTTCGCCATACCACGGCGGGGCTTGAATTGGGGCGGATCAATGTGGCGGCGCGCGGGGTTGGTATCGCCAACGCGTCGCTGAAGGATTCGCTTGCCTATGCCCAGGTGCGGAAAACCTTCGGCAAGCCGATTTGCGAGCATCAGGCGATCCAGCTCAAACTGGCCGAAATGGCGATCCGCTGCGAGGCGGCGCGCTTGCTCGTCGAGCAGGCCTCGGCGGCGTTCGACAAGGGCGAGCGCTGCGACATGGAAGCCGGCATGGCGAAATATTTCGCCTCCGAGGCGGCGGTCGAGAACAGCTTGGAAGCGATGCGGATTCACGGCGGCTACGGCTATTCGAAGGAGTTCGCCATCGAGCGCTATTACCGCGACGCGCCGCTGCTGTGTATCGGCGAGGGCACCAACGAGATGCAGCGCATCATCATCGCCCGGCAATTGGTCGAAAGGAACCCGGTGTGACGCCGCGGGCGCCGCTCGAAGGGGTGCGGGTGCTCGCGGTCGAGGTTTACGGCGCCGGGCCGTACGGCACCGCGCATCTCGCCGACATGGGCGCCGAGGTGATCAAGATCGAGCATCGCCAGAGCGGCGGCGACACCTCGCGCGGGGTCGGGCCGTATCACTATGGCAACGACGACAGCCAGTTTTTTCAGTCGATGAACCGTAACAAGAAGTCGCTCACCCTCGATCTCAAGTCCGCCGACGGCCGTGCCGTCTTCGAACGCCTGGCGGCCACCGCCGACGGGGTATTTTGCAATTTGCGCGGCGACCAGGGGGCCAAGCTGCGCTTAAGATATGGCGACCTCGCCGAGGTCAATCCGCGGATTGTTTGTGCGCATCTTTCGGCTTATGGCAGTTCGGGCAGCCGCGCCGGGTGGCCGGGCTATGACTATTTGATCCAGGCCGAGTGCGGCTTTTTGTCGGTGACCGGCGAGCCCGACGGGCCGCCGGCGCGCTTCGGCCTGTCGATGATCGATTTCATGACCGGCATGACCACCGCATTTGCCTTCGTCTCCGCCGTTTTGGCGGCGCGCGAGACCGGCATCGGGCGCGATGTCGAGACCAGCCTCTACGATGTCGGCGCGCATCAATTGAGCTATCCCGCGGTGTGGTATCTCAACGAGGGGCTGGTGACCACGCGCCAGCCGCGCTCGGGGCATCCCAATATCGTGCCCTCGCAATTGTATCGCACCGCCGACGGCTGGCTGTTTATCATGGCGCAGACGCAGAAGTTTTGGGAATTGCTGTGCCATGAGGTCGGGCGGCCGGACTGGATCGACGATCCCGCGTATGCCGATCTCGAGGCCAGGCTCGCCAGCCGCGACCGGCTGACCGAACTACTCGACGCGATTCTGTCGACCAAACCGACCGCCGACTGGGTCGAACAATTCGGCGGCAAGGTGCCGTGCGCGCCGGTCCATGACGTCGCCCAGGCGCTCGACAATCCGTTCCTCGCCGAGCGCGGCGGGGTGGCTGAATTCGACCATCCCGACGATCCGGGTCTCAAGATGGTCGCGAGCCCGATCCGCATGGGCACGCCGATCCCTAACCGCCCGGCGCCCAAGCTCGGCGCCGACACCGACGCTTTGTTGGAAGGTCTCGGCTACGACGCGGACGAAATCGCGGCGCTGCGCGCGTCCGGCGTAATCTAGCGATGAAGCTCGACGGCATTACCGTGGTCGATCTGTCGCTGTTTCTGCCCGGGCCGGCGCTGACCCAGGTGATGGCGGATCATGGCGCGACGGTGATCAAGGTCGAGACGGTGGCCGAGGGCGAGCCCAACCGCGCGATCGGCGCGACGCGCGACGGCGTCACCGTGTTTTTCGCCAACACCCATCGCGGCAAGAAGAGCGTCACCCTAAACTTGAAGGCCCCCGA
Organism: Alphaproteobacteria bacterium; assembly: GCA_047517485.1. Lineage (GTDB taxonomy): Bacteria > Pseudomonadota > Alphaproteobacteria > UBA7887 > UBA7887 > JAKZSU01. Next base: position 3,121 of record JAKZSU010000018.1, on the reverse strand, counting down.
GGGGGTCGAGGCGTTGCTGCGCTTGGCGACGACCGCCGATGTGTTCGTCGAGGCGTTTCGCCCCGGCACCGTCGAGCGCCTCGGGGTGGGGTACGACGCGGTCAAGGCGCGCGCGCCGGGCATCGTCTATGCCTCGATCTCGGCTTACGGCCAGGACGGCCCCTATGTATCCAAGCCGGCGCACGATGCCGCCACCGAGGCGACGGCGGGAATCCTCAGCGTCAATTTGGGCTGGGACGACCGGCCCTGGCTGCCCGCTATCGCCTGTGCCGACATGCTGTCGTCGAACATTGCGCTTTCGGGGATATTGATGGCGCTGCTCAGGCGCGAACGCACCGGCGAGGGCGACTATATCGATGTCGCGATGATGGATTCGCTGATCGCCTCGATGCCCAACAATTACGGCCCGGTGATGGCCGAGAAGCGCGCGCCGATCGCGAAGGACGAGCGCTCATGGGGCGGCAACGCCATGTACCAGGTCTACGAGACCCGCGACGGCGGGTTCGTGGTTTTAGGCGGGGCGGAGATCAAATTCGTCGCCAACTTGTTCAACGCGCTTGGCCGGCCCGACCTCATCGAGCTGTGCAAACTGCCCCCCGGGCCTGGCCAGGCCCCCGCGCGCGAGTTTTTGACCGCGACGTTTCTCCTCCGCACCAAGTCCGAATGGGTCGACTGGATGGCGGACAAGGACATCGCTTTCGCGCCGGTCAATAGCTTGCGCGAGGGGCTCGACGATCCGCAAGTCCGGCACCGCGAGATGGTGGTCGAGGACGAGCGCGGTTGGGAGCATCTCGGACTGGCGATCAAATACCGCGACGAGCCCGGGCGGATTCGCTTCGATCTGCCGGCGCACGGCGAACACACGGCTGAAGTGCTTAGCGGGCTCGGCTATTCGGCCGACGAAATCGCCGCGATGAAGGCCGCCGGCGCGTGTTGACGGAGGAGACAGGATGATGACCGAGAGCATCGCGGTTTTGGGCGTGGGGCCGAGCTTCGGCCTCGGCGCGGCGATCGGCCGGCGCTTCGCCCGTGGCGGGTTCCGGGTGTTTGTCGGCGGGCGCAATACCGAGCGGCTGGCCGGGGTCGCCGACGAAATCAGCGCGCCCGGCGATCACCCGGCAACGGCGATCGGCGTCGACGTGACCGTGCCCGAACAGGTGACGCGTTTTTTCGCGGCGGTCGAGATCGTCCCCGACGTGGTGGTCTACAACGCCGCAACAACCAGCACATCCCGTTCCTCGAACTCAAGCCCGAGACCTTCGAGGAATTCTGGCGGGTGTGCGCCTACGGCGGCTTGCTGGTCGGCCAGGAAGCGGTCCGACGCATGCTGGGGCGCGGCTCGGGCTCGATCCTGTTCACCGGCGCGTCCGCCAGCCGGCGCGGACGCCCGGGCTTTTGTCAGTTCGCCGCCGGCAAGGCCGGGCTCAAAGCGATCGCCGAGTCGATGGCGCGCGAGTTCGGCCCGCAAGGGATTCACGTCGGCCACGTCATCATCGACGTCGCGGTCAAACGGCGAACGCATCGCCACCTTGGCGCCCGCCATCGCCAAGCAACGCGGCGCCGACGGCCTGATCGCGATCGACGACATCGCCGAGACCTTCTGGCAACTCCACCACCAGGGCCGCACGGCGTGGACATTCGAGACCGAGTTGAGGCCGTACAAGGAAGCGTTTTAGCGGCAAGCTTCATGCGCCACATGACATAGTCGCCGAGTCATCGCACAGATCAGAAATATCTGGATTCCATAAGCACCAAATTCGGGGCATTCTACAGGTCAGTTAACCGGGGGTGAGAATGACGATTGCGCGGGCGACAACTGATCCGAGGAATTTCAACAAAATGCTGTTGTTGCCTTATGAGTTGCGTCTCGAAGATTTCGCGCTTGCAATGCAAGACGTGGATGACTTTTTTTTCGACGTTAATACGCAGTTATTCAAAAAAGGGTTGCGTCGACTGGACGATATGTTGCGGCCGGCCACCATGTCCGGTTTGATTTCCGATATGCTAACCTCTAGCCTTGCTCAGCATGCTCGTACGTTAACCCAAAACACTTATCACAATGGCCATCCAGACCTCATCGTGAACGGTGTTTATCCTAATGATTCCGTGAAGGCCGACAAACTCGGAGTGGAGATTAAGAGCACGCGAAAGGCCGGCGGCGCCGTTGATACGCACGGCGCACTCGATTAATCGATGTGCGTTTTTGTCTATCGTGTGGACAACGATACCGAACCAGCTGTCGACCGTAATCCGATGTCGTTTACGGAAGTCCTCCTCGGACAAGCGAAAGTGGCGGATTTTCGAAAAAACTCTCGGGGTGAGCTGGGCACGCGGACAGCCACGCTTGACCGTTACGGAATTGCGAAGCTTCGAAAATCATGGGTCTACAAAATTTAGACTTCGAGGGAGGCTAACTCCGCGATCGCGGTACGAGCGACATTCACATAGAAGGGATCGGACTCGATTCCTATGCTCATGTATCCAATGGCTTCCGCTGCCGCGAGTGTCGAGCCTGAGCCAGCGAAGGGGTCGAGTATCACACCTTCGCCAAGTGGTAGAACTGCGCGGACAATTTGGCGGAGGAAAGCCTGTGGTTTCAGGGAGGGGTGTGGCGCGATTCGGCGTTCAGAGGTACGTGTTGGATGCGATTCAATGACATCGCCGAACGGCTTCTTCTCCGACAAACGTCGAAGCCCCCCGGTTCCCCAACAACGCAAATTATCTTGAACTCGGCCCTCGATCGGTTTTCGAACGATGACCCAAGGTTCCCACATCGATCGGGCCATTACGGTAACGTTGGGAAACTCTTTGTGAGCGTTTTTCGGCCGGTCACCACCACGCATGGTCATCACCAATCGCGTTACGCCGCCGCGAGGTTCAAACTCTGAGTCCACGAGGGCGCTGGTCAATATGTGAAAAACTAGCGAATTCGAAGCAACGACAACATGTGCGCCCGGCACCAAGACGCGAAAGATCGCGCGCCTGAGAACGGCGGTGACAAATTAGTCCACGGAAGCGGCGGGATTTCCCAGCCGCGGGCGGAGTAAAACTCTGCCACCTGTAGCCTTCGATCTTTTTTGAGATGGAAGGCGGGAGGATGTACACCGTGGACCTATATCTG
>JAKZSU010000017.1:0-9256 GCA_047517485.1 Alphaproteobacteria bacterium | reverse complement strand
GCCGCGTGAGACAAACTTGTGTCCAAGGAACCGGGTGCGCTACAGGCGGTGCAGCACGAGCCGGTCCCCTACAAGGGCCTAGTCGGCGGTCATCGCAGCCTCGGAAACCAAATGTAGGGGATACGAGAGCGAAGTGGATACCCAGTTTAAGGAATTGTCATGAGGGCGGCGGCAAAGCGGATCGATCGTTGGTATAGCGTTGTTACGAACGTATAAAGATACCTATAATCAATAGTATAATTTCATAAGTTAAATCTATTTCTCGTATATATTTGCTAATCGATTAACAAAAAATTGTTTTTGATTAGCCAAGGGTCGTCGAAATGGCGGCGTCCGACGAACGCGGTCGCGTGGGTACCCCATTGGCGCATCGCGCCGGCGCTGGCGATTCCCATCGGCCACAGCAGGAAGCGTTCGCCTCGCGCGCTGCCGGCGACCAATCCGTCTGGACCAAAGAGCGACCGGGTGCCGCCCCCGGGCTGCGCCAGCGCCCGCAGCGCGTCCATCGGGCGCAGGGGGTACGGTGCCGTAGTGCTCGCTTGGTCGTCGTCGTTGCTCAGCGCCACGCCGAGCAGATAGTGACTGCCGGCGGCGAGCCGCAGCACGATCCGTTGGCCCGCCGCCGGGTTCGGTCCCGCCGCCGGGGTCTCGGCGCGCTCGCGAATATCGCGCGGATTTTGCGGTGGCCGCGCGACCAACGGCGGAACCGGGAAAAACAGATGGTAGCAGCCGCACCCATGGATACTGTCGTAGATCAGCAGACTGCCGTCGGCGCCCAAGGTGACCCGCCAGATCACGCTGTCGTAGCGCCCGCCGAGAAGATCGAAAGCGCCGTCGCGCGGCCGCGCGGAAAACCAGGCGAGGTAGGAGATCTGCAGCACAATGTCACCGCCCCACCGGGTCCACGACAAGCGGTGGTAGACCACGGGCGTGGCGGTATCGATGCCGCTCGCGGTAACCGCGCCGATGCGGTCGTCGGCGCCGACGGTATCGACGATCCAGAGCGGCGCATAGGCCGCGACCAGGCGCCGCGCCAGCGCCGGCGACGGTTCGGGGATCGCCAGCGGGTTGGCCCGCGCCGTGCTCAACAGCCCCACGACTTCAGCCGCCGCGAGGGCGCCATCGCCGTTGGCCGGCGCGTAGATAATCGGGGTACCGACGAACGGGGACTCGTTTCGGAACGCCGGAAGATTGGCCGCGCGCCAGCCGTCGTAGCCGATCGCCACCGCCACGGCGGTCAGCGGGTAGAGCCCGATCAGGCGCTGGAGATCGCTGTAGTGATCGTCGACGCGGACGTTCGCCGGCACGCCTTCGACGGAATCTCTGAGGATCGGGCTGCAATAATCGATCGCCGCAAGGCCCGCCCGGCCAACCGCGGCGCGCGTGAAACGGTCGAGGCGGGCGCGATCCGCGGCGGCTAAATTGCCGACTTCGATCGACGCCCCGTCGCGGCCCAGCGCGGCCAGGCGATCGACCCAGGCCGAGATTTCCGCATCACCGGCCACGGCGTCGGCGAACGAGGCGAGAAATCGGTCGGCGCGCAGATACCGATGCCCGGCGACCGGTTGCGCCGCCGCGTCACCGGTGCCGGCATCGGCGACGATCGCATCCGCCGCCGCCCACACCGCGCGGCAACGCTCGACTTCCGAGCCGCCGCTGGGCGGCGCGAGCGACGCGCATCCGGCGATCGCCAAGCTCAGCGCCAGTCCAACTACGATTCCGTTATTCATCAAGGCCGCCTCCACCGTCGGCCATGCTATGCTCCGGCGTGCGCCTCGGCGCGCTTTATCTTGACGATCACGCACCTATGATGAGGCTAGGCGAGGGAGGTCCGAGAAATGGCGGCGATCGAACGCTTCATGGTAGACGGCCAGTTCGAGCCGGTCAGCCACTATTGTCACGCCACCCGCGCCGGCGATCGGATCTGGGTCTCGGGCTCGGTGGGGATCGCCGGCGACGGCACCATCCCCGCGACCACGGTCGACCAGTTCCGCGTCGCGATCGACAATGTCGACGCGGTACTGCGCGCCGCCGGCGGCGCGGCGCGCCATATCGTCAAGGTGACGGTCTATCTCACCGACATCGCCGACCGCGCGGCGATCAACCCGATCCGCCAGGACTATTTCGGCGAACACCGCCCGGCCTCGACCCTGATCGAGGTCAGCGCGCTGGTCCTCCCGGAACTGAAAGTGGAAATCGAAGCCGAAGCCGTGATCGCGGACTGACGCGCAAACACGACAGGAAGACCTTGATGATTAGAAACGAGTTTCTCGTGGTCGGTTTTATCGCGCTGGTTATGGCAGGCGCGAACGGTGCCAAGGCGCAGTCGATCGAGGACGCCCAAGCCCTGTTCGACGCCGGCGAGTTCGTCGCCGCCGCCGATGCCGGCGAGGCGGCGGCGACGTCGGACAGCTTCGCGTTGGCGGCGGAGTCGCTGGCGGTGTACGGCTACTACGTGGCGGCGCCGGATGAAAAGCAGGCGGTGTTCGAACGCGCGATCGAAATGGCGGAGCAAGCCATCGCCGCCGATGCGGCAAGCCCGGAAGCGCATCTCCAGGCGTCGCACGCGATGGGGCGGTACGCGCAAACCATTGGCGTGGTGAAAGCGCTCGGCGACGGCTACGCCGGCAAGGTCCGCGACGCCATCGACGCGGCGCTGGCGCTCGATGCCGATTTCATGGAGGCCCACCTCAGTCTCGCCGCGTGGAACGCCGAGATCGTCGCCAGCGCCGGCTTCATGGCCGACTTCCTCTATGGCGCCACCGAAGAGGGCGCGCTCGAACATTACCAGGCGGCCTATGCACTGGCGCCCGACCAAAAAGGGGTCGGCTCGGAATATGCTTTCGGCTTGTTGTTGCTCGACAAAGATAAGTACGGCGAGCAGGCGCGGACCTTGCTCGAGCACGACATCGCGCTGCCGACAAGTACGGCCTACGGCGAGCTGCTGCACCAGCGCGCGGTGGAAAAACTCGCCTCGCTCGACGGGGCATAGCGGCGCGCGGGAGACCACATGGCGAACGACGAAGCCAAATTCCAGGTCGGACAGATTATCCAGCACAAGATGTTCGGCTATGTCGGCGTGGTTTTCGACGTCGATCCGACGTGCCAGGCGACCGACGAATGGTACCAACAAGTCGCCCGCTCGCGCCCGCCGAAACACAAGCCCTGGTATCACGTGCTGGTGCACGAAGCGGCGCACACGACCTATGTCGCGGAGCAGAACCTCGAGCCCGCGCCGGCGCCACAGACGATCGTCCACCCGTTTGTCGTCAAACTATTCAGCGAGTTCGATGGCAAACGGTACAAAATTCGCCAACGCGCGCATTGAACTGATTTCTGTCGCCTATGCCTGACCCGACGATCCTGGTTACCGGCGCGACCGACGGGATCGGCCGGCTGACTGCGCTTCGCCTGGCGGAGACCGGCGCGACACTTTTGCTGCATGGGCGCACGTCCGGGCGCGTCGATGCCGTGGTAACGGAGGCGCGCGAGACCGCCGGCGACGAGCGGGTGCACGGTGTCGTCGCCGATTTCGCCGCGCTCGCCGCGGTGCGCGACATGGCGGCGCGAATTACCGCCGCGCATCCGCGCCTCGATGTCCTGATCAACAACGCGGGGGTCGGCTTGGGCGGGCGGTCCGGCGTCCCGCGCGAACTCAGCCGCGACGGTCACGAGCTGCGCTTTCAGGTGAACTATCTCGCCCCCATCCTGCTGACCCGCCGGCTGCTGCCGTCACTCGTCGCCGCGGCGCCGGCGAGAATCGTCAATGTCGCGTCGCTCGGCCAGGCGGCGATCGATTTCGACGACGTGATGCTGGAGCGCGGCTTCGACGGTTTTCGCGCCTATCGCCAAAGCAAACTCGCGCTGGTGATGGCGACCTTCGACTTGGCGGCCGAGCTCGCGGGCAGCGGGGTGACGGTGAACGCGCTCCATCCCGGCTCGCTGCTCGATACCAAGATGGTCCGCGAGGCCTTCGGCGAGGCCCGCGGCAAGCCCGAAGAGGGCGCCGCCGCCGAAGTGGCCCTCGCCACCGCCGCCGACTTCGACGGCGTAAGCGGCCGGTTTTTCGATCAGACTGTGGAAGCCCGCGCGCTCGACCAAGCGTATGACGACGAGGCGCGCCGGAGACTGCGCGATATCACCGACCGGCTGATCGGTGAGGGGTGATTGCGGGTTAGGTGCGCGCGGCCGGCATATCTCGCTGGTCGAAATTCCCGCCAGTAGGTATTCTTGTGGAGCATGTCGGTTAATATGATCGGCCAGCCACGTATGCCGCGCTCGTCACGTAATGGCAGAGGAGGCCATCATGGCCAAACCGATCATTCATGCGTCCCCGCTCAGCACGTGTGGCCGGACTTGCCGAATGGCGCTGGCCGAAAAAGGCGTGGCGTACGAGTTCGATCCGGTGATGCCGCAATTGCCTGAGCAACAGGCGCGCCACCCGTGGGGCGTGGTGCCGGCGCTGAGCCATGGCGATGTGCGCTTGTACGAGACCCTCGCCATTACCCGTATATAGACGAAGGCTTCGACGGCCCCGCATTACAGCCTTCTGACGCGCCGGCGCGTGCCCGTGTGAGCCAACTGATTTCGATTTTGATTAGCTATTTTTATCGACCCGCGATCGATATCGTGCTGCAACGGCTGGTGGTTCCCTCCCGAGGCGGCAGTCCCGACGAAGCGTTGATTACCGAGTCGATTCCCAAAACCGCGAAGACCTTGGCCGTGCTCGATGAAGCGCTCGGCGATCAGGCATTTTTCGTCGGCGATGCGCTGACGCTGGCCGATTTGTTCGTCCTGCCGGTTCTGACCTATCTGAAGTTGACGCCGGAAGGTCCGGACCTGTTGGCGAAGACCGCCAACATCACCCGTTGGCAAGCGGTCGTCGAGGCCCGCCCCAGCGCCACCGAAACCGTGCCGCCATTGGAATAGGCGTGGCAGCGGCGGCCCGCGATAGTCGGTTGAGACCGGCCACGCTTCCGTCGTACCCTCGGGCGGTGAAGGGGGAGAGGGAAGGCATGGCCGAGGCCAAACGCACATTGGCAGCTATCTTGGCGGCGGACGTCGTGGGTTATTCGCGCCTCATGGGCGACGACGAGCGCGCGACCATGGACATGCTCAATATTTGTCGCGATGTCTTTCGCAAGCATATCTCCGATCATGAAGGCCGCGTGGTCGATACCACCGGCGACAGTGTGTTGGCGACCTTCCCGAGTGTCGTCGAGGCGGTGGAGTGCGCCGTCGAGGTGCAGAACGATTTGCGGGAACGTAACGCCGACTTGCCCGAAGGCCGCCAGATGCTGTTCCGCATCGGCGTGAACGTCGGAGATATCATCGAGCAAACTGATGGCACGGTATACGGCGACGGGGTCAATGTAGCGGCGCGATTGGAAAGCCTGTCCGGGCCCGGCGGCGTGTGCCTTTCCGAGACCGCCTATATGCAAATCGAAGGCAAAATTGACTTGGCGTTCGACGAAATCGGCGAGCACAAAGTCAAAAACATCGCCCGGCCCATCAAGGTTTTCGCATGGCGTGGCGTCGACAGATCCGCCGCCGCGCCTACCGAGCCGGCCGTGATAGAGGGTTCAAAACCCACCGTCGCTATCGGAGCATTCGAAGCCTTGGGCCAGAGCGGCGACATTTCGGTGCTGGCTGGCGGTGTACGCGCCGCGGTGGGCGTGTCGCTGTCGAACCAGACCGGAATTGCCATGCTTTCCGATCCCGCGATGGCTGATTATATCGTCACCGCGCGCTTGCAAGGTCTGGGCGATCGGTATCGCACGACGGTTCAAGTTCTCGACCGTCGTTCCAACGAGCAATTCGCCTCCGAACGCTTCGACGGCGAAATCACCGACCTGTTCCAAGCTCAGGATGAGCTTGCTTATCGCATTTACACGTCGATTCGATATGCTGTTTACGATCGCGAAGGCTCTCGTTCAGATGACCGAGCTATCGCCGATAAACCAAGCGAGACGCTTCTGGCACAAGCGAGTTTCTTGCTGTTTCAGCACCAGCATTCAAAATACGCGCGGGCCCAGGAGATGTTGCAAACCGTAATCGACCGAGATCCCGCCGACTTTATGGCGCTGGCGATGATGTCTTATTGTCGTCTAACCGAGGTGGTTTGTGGATATCGGGAAATCCGCGACACGGATGGTGCCGCAGCATTGGATTTTGCGCGCCGCGCGGTCCGCCTCAACGAGAAGAGTGACTTCGCCCATTCGAGTCTGTGCCACGCTTTGCTTTATTGCGATCGCGATTTTGACACCGCCGAGAGGGAGGCCAGTCGAAGCTTGGAACTCAACCCCAGTTTTGCGCTGTCAATGTATCAGTTGGGCGAGGTGCGAATTTTTCACGATCGAGTCGAAAACGGTATTGATCTTTGTTTGAAGGCGGTCGATGCAAACAAACGGGGGCTCGCGAACCATTGGATCATGCGAGTAATCGCTATTGGACAGTTCGTTCTAGGACAATACGAGGCCGCGACCGATTGGGCGAAGCGGTCCGACCAGCAAATGCCCGACGTAGTTCCGACACTGCTCATTTTGACGACGTCGGCGGCGCACGCGGGTCAGGCGGCCGAGGCTCGTCGTGCCGCCGAGCGCCTGTTGGCCCTTCATCCCGATATCACTATCGACTCTCTCCGACGGTGGCCGTTCAGCAATTCCGACCATTGGGATCACTTCATAGACGGCCTTCGTAAGGCTGGTCTGGGCCGGAGTGACGGGCCGGACTCCGGTGATTGAAACGGCTTTGAGATAGGCTTTGCGATCGGGGCATTTTTCCGGTGCTTGCCGCACTGGCTGGTCGGTTGGGGCAGATACGAAATCTACCCCAACCGATCGGTTCACTTACTTGAGAATCATCTCGCCGTTCTGCTCGCAAACGAGCCTTGATTTCGGGCCCTGTGCGAGTTCGGTGCAACTCGACGTGCCACCCCCGGTCGCACCCGCGAACTTGCCGCTGACTCCGATGACGGTATAGGTGGCGACGCCGTCCGCCGCCGAGCTGTTTTCCCATTTCCCGACCCACTGATCGGCTTCGAGGTCGGTGTTCATGCAATAGCCGGACGCGCCCCAACTGCCGTCCGCCAAGGCATCCACCATGCCGACACAGTCAATGCTGTCGTGATGCAGTGGCGACGACGGATCGTCCGACACGAACGATCCGATCCAGCGCCCGAGGATGACCATGTGCCCCTCCTCGAATTGCACGGACTCCGCCGGATCGACCAGGTAGGACTCCGTGCCGATGATCGGCAGCCGTTCGCCCGCCGTTGCGGGCGCTACGAGCACGGCGATGCCGAGGATGGCGAGACAAACAATATTCTGCCAAGTCAACTGGGTCTCGATGCTTTTTTTAGCCACAAGACTACCCTCCCATTGAGTTTCACCAAAGAGGGCAATCTTGGCCGGTTATTTCCGCCAAACCAGTTGGTAACTGCTAGTAACCGATGCTCGAAATTTGAGGCCGGATGGACCTCGATAGTAGAAGGTGGCGTTAAACTGGAGTAACATTTGATCGAAGGACGTGGCGATTTAGCCGCTATCGGGCCACCAACCGGGGGGAACAGGGCGTCAATGAGTATGCCCGAAACCAGCGATACCCAATTAGACGTCGCCGGGCAGTCGCCAAATGCCGCGGCTGTGGGCGGCCAGTTGACTAAGATTTTAACCGCCGAGGAATTCGACAAATCGCCACGCCTGAGGCGCTTTCTGCGGTTCGTTATCGCCGAGGCGATGAATGGAAACGCGGACAGCCTGAAGGAACGGGTTATCGCTTATGAGGTATTCGAGCGCGACGAGTCGTTTGACCCGACGACCAACTCCGTGGTCCGTGTCGAAGCGAGCCGATTGCGCAACCGGTTGAAACAATATTACCTTGGACCGGGAAGAGACGACCCAATCTCCATCATGCTGCCGGCTGGCACCTACGCGCCAACCAACGATTGGCGCCAGGATGACGGCAGTAGTCAGAACGCCACACCGGAGCGGCCTCGGGACAAGGTGCTGTCGCTGCCCGACAAGCCGTCGATCGCTATTCTTCCCTTCGTCAATCTTAGCGACGACCCCCAGCAAGAATTTTTTGCCGACGGCCTGACGTCCGATCTGATCACCGCGCTGTCGCGGATTCGCTGGCTGTTCGTCATCGCGCGAAATTCGAGCTTCGTCTACAAGGGCAGCGCTCCCGACATTCGCCGGGTCGGGCGGGAACTCGGAGTCCGTTACGTCGTCGAAGGCGACATTCGCAGAAGCGGCAACAAGGTTCGGATCAGCGCCCAGCTCATCGACGCGTCAAATGGCAGCCATGTTTGGGCCAAGCGCTACGACCATGAACTTGCCGAGCTATTCGATTTGACGGATGAGATCACCGAGGAAATCGCCGGTGCCATCGAACCCGCGATCGGCGAGGCCGAGCGCGAGCACGCGGGCCGCAAGGCGCCGGATAATCTCGATGCCTGGGAAAGTTATCAGCGCGGTCTGTGGCACCTGCGTCAATTTTCCAACCGGGATAACGATGCGGCGAAAGATTTCTTCGCGCGCGCCATTTCCCTTGATGGGCGGTTCGCGCCGCCGCACGGCGCGCTCGCCTATACGCGCATTCTCGACATTATTTTGGGGTTCACGCGATCGCGTGCGCAAAGTATCGCGACCGCGATCGCCGCCGGCCGCGAGGGTATCGCGATCGATGACAAGGATCCGATGTCGCATTTCGGCCTGGGCCGCGCCTTTAGTTTCGCCGGCGAGCATGAGGCCGCGCTATCGGAACTCGAGATTGCCGTCGACCTCAATCCGAATTTCGCTCTCGCGTACCTCGGTATCGGTGTCGTACTGAATTTCTCCGGACGTCCCGACGAGGCGATAGAACCGCTCGATACGGCGATCCGGCTCAGTCCCAACGACCCGATCGCCTGGACCATGGAGAACGCGCGATCGGCGTCGGCTATAGACCTCGGTCAATACGAATCCGCGCTGGAGTATGCGCGCCTCGCTTGCCGGCATCCCAACACCGGATGGATATCGTTCTTGTGCTTGGCGTCGGCTCTCGGTCTCTTGGGCCGCCTCGAAGAAGCGCATTCGGCCCTCGCCGAAGTCTTTCGCATAAAGTCGGATTACACGTCACTAGTGTCCGGTTAAAAATCGAATAAATTCAATTGGTTGGTTATTTGCGAAGCGTTGCATCTGTTTTCGTCTCCCGCAAGTGCTTGATGTATGGGCATTTTCTCGAAGAGGGTCACCGAGAGGATCTGTAACAAAGT
>JAKZSU010000016.1:0-16413 GCA_047517485.1 Alphaproteobacteria bacterium | reverse complement strand
GTCGAGCGCCCGCGCCTCATCGAGAACCGCCAGTGCGCGGCCGGAAAGCGGAACACGGTGCTCGCGTCCGCCCTTCATTCGCTCGCCGGGGATCGTCCATGTCGCCGCGTCTGTGTCGATCTCGGACCATGCAGCGCCCCGGACTTCGCCGGAACGCGCGGCCGTCAGTACCAGAAACTCGAAGGCCAGCCGTGAGGCGAGCGACGCCTCCGACTCCCACACCGCCCGGATCACGTCGCCGACCTCGGTGTGATGCACGGCCCGGAAATGCCGGCGCGCGCCGTTCGCTTTCGGCAGCGCGGCCGCGATGGCGTCGCCTGCGGGGTTGTCGTCGCGATACCCCTGCGCGACCGCCCACTTCATGATCGTGCCGATGCGTTGGCGCACCCGACGGGCGGTCTCGGCCTTCGCGGTCCATATCGGCAGCAGGACCGCCATCACGTCCGACGTGGTGATGGTGTCCACGCGCCTGGCCCCGAGACGCGGAAAGGCGTATTGCCGCAGCGACGACTCCCATTGCCCGGCGGACTTGCCGCCGTCGCGCCACGTCGGTTTGTGGATTTCGATGACCGTCCGGGCGGCTTCCTCAAATATCGGAATATCCGGTCGCCGCTTGAGCGCCAGCGGATCGCCGCCGGCACGGGCCAGCTTGCGGTTGTCAAAAGCCGCGGTGCGGGCTTCGGCCAGAGAGACCAGCGGATAGCCGCCGAGTCCGATGTCGCACCGCCGCCCGCGCACGACGGTTCGCAAGACCCAAGACTTCGCGCCGCTCGGCTTGACCAACAGATACAGGCCATTGCCGTCGCCATGCCGCCCCGGCTTCGTGACCGTCGCCGCGAACCTCGCATTCAGTCTACCGGTCACCGACGTGCCCTCATTCGTTCCCACTTCACATGTGGGAACGAAGTAGCGCTTGGTAGACCTGTCAAGCTGTCAGAGGCACTGGAATGCGATGGTTTTCATGGATTATCGAGCATTTCTAAGCTCGCCGTAGAAGTGCGGAGCGCGGACCCTCCCTCCGCCAACCTCAATCGGCGCTAGCCGACCAGCGCGGCGACGCGATCGCGCAAGGGCGGCAGCAGTTCGGTCTCGAACCAGGGATTCTTCTTGACCCAGGCGCGAGTGCGCCACGACGGGTGCGGCAGCGGCACGATGGCCGGCGCGTGATCGCGCCACGCGGCAACGGTCTCGGTCATCGTGCGGCCGGCGGCCGGCCCCAGATAGTGGCGCTGCGCGTAGGCGCCGGCGAGCACGATCAGATCGAGATCGGGGAGATGGGCGAGCACGCGCTCGTGCCAAGTGGGCGCGCATTCAGGGCGCGGCGGATTGTCGCCGCCGTTCTTGGCGCGGCCGGGATAGCAGAAGCCCATCGGCACGATGGCGATGCGCGCGTCGTCGTAGAACACCTCGCGCCGAAGCGCCATCCAGTCGCGCAGGCGATCGCCGGACGGATCGTTCCACGGGATGCCGGACTCATGGACCTTGGTGCCGGGCGCCTGGCCGACGATCATCAGCCGCGCCGACGCCTTGGCGCGGAGCACCGGGCGCGGCCCGAGCGGCAGATGCGCGGCGCAAAGGGTGCAGGCGCGAATCTCGGTGAGCAGAGCGTCGAGTGCCGCGGTCATGCGGCGATGAGGGGAAACACCGCCGCCGGCTGGTAGTGCGCGCCCTCGGTACCGAGATGGCTTTCGAACAGGACCAGCTCGTCGACCTCGATGCGGCCGGCGACAAGCGGGGCGATTTCGCCGACCCGTTGCGCGACGTCTTCGACCGAGGCACCGCGCAGCCTGGCCAGGGTCACGTGGGGGACGAATTTTCGCTCCTCGGGCGCGATTTCGGCGCCCGCCAAGGCCGCGTCGACGCGCGCCTTGAGCGCCGCCAATTCGTCGGACGGGGCAATGCCGGCCCAGATCATCCGCGGCCGCCGTTCGGAAGCGAACGTGCCGGCGTCCGACAGCTCGAGTTCGAAGGCGGGTACGGTGATGGCCGCGAGCGCCTCGGCGACGTCCTCGGCCGCGGCGCGTTCGAGTTCGCCGATAAAGCGGATGGTGATGTGGAGGTTTTCCGGCGCCACCCAGCGCGCGCCCTTGACCCCGCCCTGCAACGTGTGCAAATCCGCCCGCACCGGGTGCGGCAGGCCGAGACCGACGAACAGACGGTGGCTCATGTGTCGCGCCGCGCGCGGTCGAGAATGCCGCGGAGTTGTCCGTGCAGCTCCCACGAGGCGCGCTCGTAATGGCGCACCATGCCGCGCAGCGAATCGGCGTCGACAAGATTGCCGTGGGCGGTTTGGTGGCCGATTTCGCGGCGCATGCCGGCCTCGAGCCGGTTGATCATGGCCTGGGTGTCCTCGAGCAGACGCTCGATATCGCGCAAGCATTGCGCGGCATCCGCCGCCCGTTCGGCCTGGTCTCGCGCCACGTCGGCTTTGTCGTGCGCCGATTTGAGGCGCTGGAAAGTTTCGAATGAGGTGAGCTTTTCATTCATCGCCGCACTCCGTCCCGATCACCAGACCCAAACGGTACCGCGTCGCGCGGCGCGGCGAAAGAACTCTATGGCATGGGAATGGCAATATCGCGTTTGGGGACGTCGTAGCCACGTTGGGTGCCGGGTTTCTCGGCGATCTCGACATACCAGCGTTTGAGATCGGGATAGGCGGCGAGATCCATCTCTTGCCACTCGAAACGCGAAATCCACGGCCAGGTCGCGATGTCGGCGATCGAATAGTCGCCGGCAAGATAGGCTTGTTTAGAGAGCTGGCGATCGAGCACCGCGTAAAGCCGCGCGGTCTCCTTCGAATAGCGCTCCTCGGCATAGGGCGCCTTGCCCGGATTGAACTTCACGAAATGATGGGTCTGGCCGAGCATCGGGCCGACCGAGCCCATTTGCATCATCAGCCATTGCAGAACATCGAAGCGCTTTTCGCTGTCGGTCGGCCATAGCGGGCTGCCCAATTTTTCCGCGAGATAAATCATGATCGCCCCGGACTCCATCAGACGCATACCGGTGTCGGTATCGACGATCGCCGGGATCTTGTTGTTGGGGCTGAATTCGAGGAAGTCGGGATCGAATTGCTCGTCCTTGGTGATGTCGATGGCGTGGACGGTGTAAGCGAGGCCGATCTCCTCGAGCATGATGGAAATCTTTCGGCCGTTGGGCGTACTCCAGGTATAAAGATCGATCATCGAATGCGCGCGCTCCATCGCTGGTACTGATCCCGACATCGGGCGGCGGAGCAGTAGAGCATTTCGTGCCGAGACGCTAGAGCACTTTCATGGACGAGGGTATGTCGATGACCCTTTCAGAAGCTCTTCTGCGCGCGCTCAAGGCCCGCGGCGCGAACCATATTTTCGGCATTCCCGGCGATTTTGCGCTGCCGTTCTTCAAGGTGGTCGAGGAGTCCGGCGTCTTGCCGCTGTACACCCTGAGCCACGAGCCGGGGATCGGCTTCGCGGCGGATGCGGCGGCGCGGATCGGCCAGACCCTGGGGGTCGCCGCCGTCACCTATGGCGCCGGCGCGTTCAATCTGATTAACGCGGTCAACGGCGCATACGCGGAGAAGAGCCCGCTGGTGGTGATCGCCAGCGCCCCCGGCGCCGACGAGCTGAGGCGCGGGCTGCTGCTGCACCATCAAGGCAAGACGCTGGACAGCCAGATGCGGGTCTATCGCCACGTCACCTGCGCGCGCACCCGGCTCGACGACGCCGAGGCGGCGCCCGGCGAAATCGCCCGGGTGCTCGATGCCGCGCTCGCGTGGTCGCTGCCGGTCTATATCGAGATCCCCCGCGATATGGCGACGGTCGGGTGCGCGCCGGTGCCCAAGGTGACGTCGCGGGCCGTCGACCAAGAGGCGTTGGCGGCGTGCGCCGGAGAAATCCTCGATACCCTCGCCGCCGCCCGGGCGCCGGTGCTGATGGCGGGGGTCGAGCTCAAGCGGTTCAGGCTCGAAGACAAGGCGGCGGCGCTGGCGGCGCGGCTCGCACTTCCGGTGGTGACCAGCTTCATGGGGCGCGGCCTGATGGTCGGGACCGACCCGGCGGCGCTCGGCACCTATCACGGGGTGGCGGGCGATGCGGTGCTCACCGCGTTGGTCGAGGAGTCGGACGCGCTGTTCCTCATCGGGGTGATCCCGTCGGACACCAATTTCGGGGTCTCGGAAGGACGCATCGACCTGCGCAACGCGATCCACGCGCTCGATCGCCGGGTGATGATCAAGCACCATGTCTATCCGGATATTCCGCTCGGCGATCTGATGGACGCCCTGCTCGACGCCGCCAAGCCCACGCGCGCGCCGACGAAATTCGCTATCGGCCAGGCCTATCCGACTGGAATGGACGCCGACGATAGTCTGCTGACCCCCACCGATATCGCCTGCGCAGTCAACGACATGATGGCGACGCACGGGCCAATGCCGATCGCCAGTGACATCGGCGACTGCCTGTTTACCGCGATGGATATCACCCATACCGATTTGACCGGGCCGGGCTACTACGCCGGCATGGGTTACGGCGTTCCGGCGGGGCTCGGAGTGCAGATCGCGACCGGCAAACGGCCGCTGATCCTGGTCGGCGACGGGGCCTTTCAGATGACCGGATGGGAGCTCGGAAACTGCCGGCGTTACGAGCTCGATCCGATTATCATCCTGTTCAACAATTGCGGCTGGGAAATGCTGAGGGTGTTTCAACCCGAATCACAATTTAACGATTTGGGCGATTGGCGGTTCGCCGACATGGCCCCCGGCATGGGTGGAAACGGGGTCCGCGTGAAGACCCGAAAGCAACTTCAGTCGGCACTTGAGGAGGCGGCGACAAGTCGCGGTAAGTTTTTCCTTATCGAAGCCATGCTGGAACCCGGTCGGATATCACAAGTGTTGGAAAAATATGTGTCCGCGGTCGCGCGAGCGCGTGAGTCCACTTGATTCCCGGTCCAAGCTCAGGCTAAGTCCCGGGGTCGCGACGGTAGGTCTTGGCTGGATCCCGCCGACGCGACGGATGACGAAGAGGGAGATTTCTAATGCGGCGGCGCGTAGGCGCCTGGATCGCGTGCGCTGGTGTGGCGGCTGCTTTGTTGGCCGGACCGCAAGGGACAGCGCTTGCGGCCCCGTTCGGGCTCGTCGATGATTCCGAGCTCGAATGCTTGGCGCTCAATGTTTATTTCGAATCGCGGTCGGAGCCCACCGAGGGCCAGATCGCGGTGGCCTACACCACCCTCAACCGGGTGGCGGACGCGCAGTTCCCCGACACGGTCTGTGGCGTGGTGTTTCAGGGCGGCGAGGAAAAGCGCGGCCGCTGCCAGTTCTCCTGGTGGTGCGACGGCAAGAGCGACCGCGTTCACGAGCGCAAGGCGTGGCGAAACTCACTGCGAATCGCGCAATTGGCGATGCTAAAACGGATCGGCGATCCCACCGACGGCGCGCTGTTCTTCCATCACGAGCGGGTCAACCCGAATTGGTCGCGCCAATTCGAGCTGATCGCGAAAATCGGCAAGCATCTGTTCTATCGCTAGAGCGGCGCGTTACTGGCTGAGTTTTTTCCGCAATATTTCGTTGACCGCCTGAGGGTTCGCCTTGCCTTGCGTCGCCTTCATCACCTGGCCGACGAAGAAACCCATCAATTTGTCCTTGCCGCCCTTGTAGGCGGCGACCTGGTCGGGGTTGGCGGCGAGTACCGTGTCGACCTCCGCCTCGATCGCGCCGCTGTCGCTGACCTGTTTCAGGCCTTGGCGCTTGATGATGTCCCCGGCGTCCTCGCCGGTCTCGAACATGGT
Organism: Alphaproteobacteria bacterium; assembly: GCA_047517485.1. Classification (GTDB taxonomy): domain Bacteria; phylum Pseudomonadota; class Alphaproteobacteria; order UBA7887; family UBA7887; genus JAKZSU01. The sequence goes on along the minus strand of JAKZSU010000016.1, from coordinate 10,647 downwards.
CTCGAAGACCTGCTTGGCGATGCGTCCCGAGACCGTGCCGTCAGCCTCGAAATCGATCAATGCGCCGATCTGGTCGGGGGTGACGCGGAGATCGGCGAACTCGCCGCCCGATCGGTTAAGCGCGCCGATGATGGTGCCCACCACCCAATTGTTGGCGCGCTTGGCGTCGCGTCCGGCGGCCAACTTTTCGAAGAAGTCGGCGCGGTCGGATTCGGCGACCAACACGGCGGCGTCCTCGGGTTTGAGACCGTAAGCGGTCTCGAAGCGCGCCTGTTTCGCGTCCGGGAGTTCGGGCAGATCGGCCTTCAGGCGCGCCACCCGCCCCGCGGTCAGTTTGAGCGGCAGCAGGTCGGGGTCGGGGAAGTAGCGGTAGTCGTGCGACTCTTCCTTCGAGCGCATCGAGCGGGTCTCGCCGCGCTCGGCATCGTACAGACGGGTCTCCTGGACGATTTCGCCGCCGTCCTCGAGAACCTCGATCTGACGCGCCGCCTCGAAATCAATCGCGCGGCGCAGGAAGCGTAGCGAGTTGACGTTCTTAATTTCAGCGCGGGTGCCCAAGTCGCCACCGGGGCGGCGTACCGACACATTGGCGTCGGCGCGCATCGAGCCCTCCTCCATGTTGCCGTCGCAGGTGCCGATGGCGCGCACGATCGCGCGCAGTTTGGCGAAATAGGCGCTGGCTTCGTCGGCGCTACGCAAATCGGGCTCGGAGACAATCTCCATCAACGCCACGCCGGACCGGTTGAGATCGACATAGGTCTTGCTCGGATGCTGGTCGTGCAGGCTCTTGCCGGCGTCTTGTTCGAGATGCAGACGGGTGATGCCAACGTCGCGGGTGCCGCCATCGGGCAAATCTATGGTGACCACGCCAATGCCGACGATCGGCTGGCTGAACTGGGAGATTTGGTAGCCCTGGGGCAAGTCGGGATAGAAGTAATTCTTGCGATCGAACACCGAAAAAAGATTGATCTCGGCGCCGAGCGCGAGACCGGTGCGGATCGCCTGATCGACGACATGATGGTTGATCACCGGCAGCATGCCGGGCATCGCCGCGTCGACCAACGAGACCTGTTCGTTCTGGCCGGCGCCAAAGGCGGTCGCCGCCCCGGAAAACAGTTTGGATTGGGAGATCACCTGGGCGTGGACCTCGAGGCCGATGACCAACTCCCACTCGCCGGTGCGGCCCCGCAGCAGCGGCGCGGCACTCATCCGCCCTCTCCGGTCACGGTGAACGCCGGCGCGGCGTCGAACCCGGCTTGGCGTTCGAGCACGTCGGCGGCGCGAAACAGGGTTTCCTCGTCGAACGGGCGGCCGATCAGCTGCAGGCCGAGCGGCAGGCCGTCGGCGCTGAGCCCGGCGGGCAGCGAAATTCCCGGCAGACCGGCGAGGCTCGATGGCACGGTGAAGACGTCGTTGATGTACATTGCCACCGGATCGTCCATCTTCTCGCCGATCGCGAAGGCGGGAAACGGCGAGGTCGGGGTGAGCACCACGTCGCAGCCTTCGAACGCTTGGGTGAAGTCACGGGCGATCAAAGTGCGGACACGCTGAGCGCGCAAATAATAAGCATCGTAATAGCCCGCCGACAGTACGTAGGTGCCGATCATCACCCGGCGGCGAACTTCTGCGCCGAACCCCGCGCCCCTTGTATTCTCATATTGCTGGATAAGGTCCTCGCCGTCGACGCGAAGGCCGTATTTCACCCCGTCATAGCGCGCGAGATTCGACGACGCCTCGGCGGGGGCGATGATGTAATAGGTCGGCAGCGCGTACTTGGTGTGCGGCAGGGTGATGTCGACGATTTCGGCGCCGGCGTCGCGCAGCCAGTTGATGCCGGCGCGCCACAGCGCCTCGATCTCGTCGGCCATGCCGTCGATGCGGTACTCCTTCGGGATGCCGACCTTGAGGCCGCGAATATCACCGCTGAGCGCCGCTTCGTAGTCGGGTACGGGAACATCGACCGAGGTCGAGTCCTTGGGATCGTGTCCGGCGATGGCGCCGAGGGTAATCGCCGAGTCACGCACCGTGCGCGAGATCGGCCCGGCCTGGTCGAGCGAGCTGGCGAAGGCGACGATGCCCCAGCGCGAACAGCGGCCGTAAGTCGGTTTCATGCCGACGACGCCGCAGAACGACGCGGGCTGGCGGATCGAGCCGCCGGTATCGGTGCCGAGCGAGACCGGCACCGCGCGTGCCGCGACCAGCGCCGCCGAGCCGCCGGAACTGCCGCCCGGGACCAGCGGGCGATTGTCGCCGGCGCCGCGCCACGGATTCTCGGTCACGCCGTAATAGCTGGTGATGGTCGACGAGCCCATGGCGAATTCGTCGAGATTGGTCTTGCCGGTCATCACCGCGCCGGCGGCGAACAGATTTGCCGTCACTGTCGACTGATAGGGCGGGGTGAACCCGTCAAGAATGTGCGAGCCCGCGGTGGTTAATATGCCCTCGGTGCAGAACAGATCCTTGACCGCGACGGGAATGCCGTCGAGCGCCAAAGCCTCGCCCTCGGCGCGTCGCGCGTCGCTCTCGGCGGCAGCGGCAATGGCGTGATCGGGGGTCTCGGTAATGTAGGCGTTGAGCGGTTTTGCCGCCTCGCTCGCCGCCGCGTGGGCGGTCGCGAGTTCGACCGCCGAGAAGTCGCCGTTTGCCAAGCCGTCGCGCATTTCTGTCAAAGTGAGTCCAACAAGCGCCATTACTCGATCACCTTGGGCACGACGAAATAATGCTCGAATGACTCGGGCGCGTTGGCGACGATCTTTGCCGCGAAGCCGCCATCGGTGACGACGTCCTGGCGCGCCGGCAGATCGACCGCGACGACACTGGTCATCGGCGCGACATCGGCGATATCGACTTCGTTGAGCTGCTCGATCCAGCCGAGAATATTCGACAGCTCATCGGCCAAGCCATCGAGCTCGCTGTCGGGCACCTTGATCCGTGCCAGCTTGGCAATATTCGCCACCGTCGCCCGATCGAGCGCCATTTTTTATATCAGTCCTTGCCTGGAATGCCACCGGCACTCAACCCGCCAATGGGCCGGGAGTATCTAAAGCATATTGCGCTCTTGGGAAACCGATTTGACGGTGTCCGTCGGCCCTCGCATGGACTGATATGCGCGAGGGGCCGACGTTGCCGCCGACCCCCCGTATTCGCACTGATGTGTCAGTGATCTTAGACGACTACCACATTACCACCGGGTTGCCCGGAGAACCGGTCGCGCCGACGATTTTCAGTGGCGCCCAGGCGAACAAGAACTCGTACACGCCGGCTTCGATCAGCGGCGAGAAGTCGAGATTCTCGATGTTCCAGATGCCACGCTTGGTCTGCATCTCGGTATGACACGGCACCGCGAAGCCCTCTTCGTCGCCAACTGGCTGGGCATCGTTGGCCGAGGTGTCGCCACCGGTGAGGATGATCTTGCGCGACGCCATATACTCACAGGCACCGACGCCAAAACCGGGCTCGCCGGCGTTGAACGCGGCGCGCGCGGCGGCGCGTTCCTCGGTGCTCATGCCCGGCCACTTGGAATTGGCCCAGATATCGCCGTGACCGGTGTACAGGAACACGCAGTCGCCTTCCTCGATCGGAGAGAGGCCTTGCGCCGACATCATGCCCTTGATGTCATCGGCGGTGACCACGCCGGGGCTGCCAAGCTCGAACGGGATCGGCAACGCGTCGACGCCCTTGTACTTCGCCGCGTTGAGCAGAATGCCGCGGCAGACGAAGCCGACTTCGGCGACAAACTCGACGCCGAGATCGCCCATGCCGAGGACCCGGCCGCCAGCGCCGCGGCTGTAGGTCTTGAGCGGGTCGCGACCGTTGTAGAAGAACATGCCTTCGGAGGTGTTGACGCCGATATGGCCGGGGCCGTCGAACTGGGTCGAAACCTGGCCGATTTCGGTGGTCAGCATCTCGTCATGATAGACCAGCGCGTTCTTGGCGAAGGGGCCGCCAGTGGGGGTGCCGGGGATCGACATCTGGAATGTGCGAGGGCCAAACAGCGGCACTTCGGACTGATAGAGCTTGCCCAGCGTCGCGGTCCTGCCCTGTTTGACCAAGCCGACCGCCTTGAGAACCATCGCCGGGGTGGTGCGGTTCGGCGAGCCGATCTTATCGTCGGGACCCCATTCGGACGGCGCCCATTATTCGGTGAGCGGCAGATCGTTGATTTGAGCGTTCGCGGCAAAGCTGAACGACAGTGCGACAACCGCCGCACCGGTTGCCAAATAATGATGCATGCGCATAGCGCGGTCTCCTCCCTGGAATTTTGGGGGCCGTTGAAGGCCGGCCTCCCGATGGCCGATATATAGCATCTCCACAAGCCCCAATAACAGTCTGTTGTGCCGGAGCGGCTTGCCCCCGACTCGAGCACACGCCATAACGGTACGATGATATTTGACGACCTCGCCGCGTTCGCCGATGCCGCGCCGGGCGGCGGCCGCATCATCGGCCTCGATCTCGGGACCAAGACCATCGGGCTGGCGCTCTCCGACCGCGGCCGGGTGATCGCATCCCCGCTCGAAACCCTCAAACGCGGCAAGTTCACCGCCGACGCGATCAAGCTCGAAGCGCTGCTGGCCGAGCATGAAGTTACCGCGATGGTGCTCGGCCTGCCGATCAATATGGACGCGACAGAAGGCCCGCGCGCGCAGTCGACACGGGCGTTCGCGCGCAATCTCGGCGGCCGGATAGTGATGCCGCTGCTGCTATGGGACGAACGGCTGTCGACCAACGCGGTGACACGCACCCTGATCGAGGCCGACATGTCGCGCAAAAGGCGCGCCGAGGTAGTCGACAAAATGGCCGCCGGGTTCATCCTGCAAGGCGCGCTCGACGCGCTGTCACGGCTGTAAGGCGGACTGGTCGGCAGCTTGACATATATACGCCATTGGCGCACATAAATGTATGTCGCTAGCGCCACTTCATACAGTTGTCGAGACTCCAAACTTTCTGAAGGAAGCCCGCACGCTGTTAACGGCGTCCGGACGTCACCGTTTGGTCGACCATATCGCCGCCAATCCATTGGCGGGCGATAAGATTGCTGGTACGGGTGGGGCCAGAAAACTGCGTTTCAGATTGGCCGGGCGCGGCAAGAGCGGCGGTGCACGCGTGATTACGTTCTATAGCGGTGAAAACGTTCCGGTCTTCCTGCTTTCATGCTTCGCGAAGAATGTGAAGATCAATCTCAATGCGGCCGAGAAAGCCGCGCTCAAGAAGACCTTAGCCGAGCTGGTCGGCGCGTATGAGTCGCGGAATAAAGGAAAAGACTGAGCCATGACCAAGGCAGGAGAAAGCATTCTCAAGGGCGCGAAGGAAGCTTTGGCCTACGCTAAAGGCGAGACCGAATCGGGCTTCGTTGTCCACGTCCCGGATGACGTCGATGTGCGAGGAATCCGTCAGTCCTTGAAATTATCTCAAGAAGCGTTCGCCACGCAGTTCGGTTTCTCCATCAGTGCTGTGCGGCATTGGGAGCAAGGCAGACGCCGTCCCGAGGTCGCCGCCCGCGCTTACCTACTAGTTATCAAAAACGACCCGAAAGCGGTGATACGGGCGCTAGAAGCAGCCTGACTCTAATCTTGTCAGTTAGGCGAGCTAGTCGGCAATGACCGCGATAATCTGGGCCTTGCTGCCGATATTCGGCTTGATCGCGCTCGGGTTCGGGTTTCGCCGGGTTGGATTTCCCGGCAACTCGTTTTGGCCGCAGATGGAGCGGTTGATCTATTTCGTCCTGTTCCCGGCGCTGCTGGTCGACCGGCTGGCCAACGCGAATTTCGCCACCTTGGAAATCGTCCCGCTGACGGCGGCGATCGTGGGCGCGGTGCTCGGGGTTGGGGCCGCCATGTATGTTCTCAAACTGGTGTTTGGCTTGTCGGGCGGCGACTTCGGTACGCTGTTCATGTCGGCGGTGCGGTTCAATACCTATGTCGGCATCGCCGCCGCCGAGGTGCTGTGGCACGGGCCCGGATCCTCGCTCGCCGCGCTGGTGCTGGCGATCTGGGTGCCGTTGGTGAATTTGTTGTCGGTCTTGGTGCTGTCCTTTCATCGCGGCGATGGCGCGAATGCCTGGCGTACGGCGCCGCGAACGCTGGTTGCCGTGATCACCAATCCGCTGATCGTCGCCTGCGCGATCGGCATCGCCCTCAATGTCACCGGGTTCGGCCTGCCCTTGGGGATCGGTGACTTGATCGGCGTGCTCGCCGGCGCGGCGTTGCCGTTCGGCCTGTTGGCGGTCGGTGCCGGCTTGGAACTCGCCGGCATGCGGGCGAATCTCGGTCTGCTGGCCCTGGCCTCGGCGATCAAACTCGGGGTCATGCCAGCGGCGATGCTGGCGATCACCCATCTGCTCGGCCTGACCGGATTGACGGCGGCGGTGGCGGTCTTGTTCGCGGCGCTGCCGGGGTCGCCGGCGGCGTTTATCCTGGCCCGCCAAATGGGCGGCGACGGGCGATTGATGGCGGGCGTCATCACGCTCACCACGGTGGCCTCGGCGATAACCCTGCCGGGTTGGATCGCGTTGGTAAGCTGAGGCTTGCCGGGCGCAGCCGATGACGGCTATAAGACCGCTTTAATGACCAGCACCGAGCCCAATCGTCCGTTCTCGCGGCGGCATCTGATCGGCATCGCCGATATGAGTGCCGAGGAGATCGGATTTCTACTCGATTTGTCGGACGGCTATGTCGATCTCAATCGCCGGCCGGGCAAGAAGCAGTCGGTGTTGCACGGCCGTACCCTGATCAATCTGTTCTTCGAAAATTCGACACGGACGCTGACTTCGTTTGAACTCGCGGGCAAACGCCTCGGCGCCGACGTGATCAATATGCTGGTGGGCGCGAGTTCGATCAAAAAGGGCGAGACCCTGATCGATACCGCGATGACCCTGAACGCGATGCGCCCGGATGTGTTGGTGGTGCGCCATTCGGACTCGGGCGCGGCCGGTCTGCTCGCCCAGAAAGTCGAATGCGCGGTGATCAACGCCGGCGACGGCAGCCATGAACATCCGACCCAGGCGCTGTTGGATGCGCTGACGATTCGCCGACGCCGCGGCGATCTCAAGGGTCTGCGGGTGGCGATTTGCGGCGATGTCAGCCACAGCCGGGTGGCGCGATCGAATATTTATCTGCTCAATACCCTGGGCGCGGAAGTTCGCCTGATCGGACCGCCGACGCTGTTGCCGGAATCGGGTGAAAGTCTCGGTGTAACGGTGTTCCACGACATGGCCGAGGGTCTGGACGATTGCGACATCGTGATGATGCTGCGTTTGCAGACCGAACGCATGCAAGGCACTTACGTGCCGTCGATCCGCGAATATTTTCATCTCTGGGGGCTCGATGAGGAAAAGCTCGCCTGCGCCAAACCCGACGCCCTGGTGATGCACCCGGGACCAATGAACCGCGGCGTCGAAATCGACAGCGAGCTCGCGGACGATTTGACCCGCAGCGTCATTCTCGATCAGGTCGAGCTCGGGGTGGCGGTGCGCATGGCCTGTCTCGATGCGCTGGCCGGAAACGGCGCGCAATCGGCGGACGCATCATGAGCAAGAACGGCCCGCCCGGACGCGTCGCTTACGTCAACGCCCGCCTGATCGATCCCGACAGCGGGCTCGACGCCAACGGCGCCTTGCTAACTGTTGGCCGCCGGATCGCCGATGTTGGCGCGGGCCTGTTCGCCGACCGGGTGCCGGAGGGGATCGAAATCGTCGATTGCGGCGGCCACCGGCTGGCACCGGGCTTGGTCGATATGCGCGCCCATCTTCGCGAACCGGGAGCCGAACACAAGGAAACCCTGGCGACCGCGAGCCGTGCCGCGGCGGCCGGCGGGGTGACCAGCATCGCCTGCATGCCGAACACCGATCCGGTGATCGACCAGATCGCGTTGATCGAATTCATCGCGCGGCGCGCGCGCGAAACCAGCCTGGTCAAAATTTATCCGATCGCGGCGATCACCCGCGGCCTCGAGGGGCGAGAGCTCACCGAGTTCGGCTTGCTCGCGGAAGCCGGCGCGCACGGCTTTTCCGACGCCGACCGCGCGGTCACCGACAGCAAGGTAATGCTCCGCGCGCTGACCTATTCGCGGCCGTTCGGGCGGCTGATCATGCAGCACCCCGAAGATCATAGTCTGACCGCGGGCGGGCTGATGAACGCCGGTGCCTTGGCGACCCGTCTCGGCTTGTCCGGCATGCCCGTCGATGCCGAAGTGATCATGATTGAGCGCGACTTGCGTCTCGTCGAGCGCTCGGGCGCGCCGTATCACGTGGCCCATCTTTCGACCGCCACGGCGGTCGACGCGGTGCGTCAGGCCAAGGCGCGAGGTTTGCCGGTCACCTGCGCCACGGCGGCGCATTATTTCACCTTGAACGAGACCGCCGTCGACGGATTTCGGACCTTCGCCAAGGTCCGCCCGCCGTTGCGCCACGAGAGCGACCGCGCCGCGATCGTCGCCGGTATCGCCGACGGGACGATCGACGCGATCGTCAGCGACCACGCGCCGCACGATCAGGATTCGAAGCGCACGACTTTTGCCCAGGCCGCGTTCGGCATCATCGGCCTGGAGACCATGCTGGCGCTGGGTCTCGAGCTGGTGCACGCGGGCACGGTCGACTTGATGACGCTGCTCCGCGCGATGACCGTGACCCCGGCACGCTTGCTTGGCCTCGAACAGGGCCGCCTGGTCATGGGTGCGCCCGCCGATCTCGTGCTATTCGACACCGACCTTGAATGGACCATCGTCCCCGACGATTTGCGCTCCAAATCGAAGAACGCGCCGTACGACGATCGCGCGGTACGTGGCCGGGTTCGCCGCACCGTGGTCGCCGGCGAAACGGTGTTCGATCTGGCAGCCGATACCTAATTATGCCCGACCCGCTTGGAGGCTTCGCCTACACCTGGCCGCTCTACGCGGCCGGTGTGGTGGCGTATCTGCTGGGCTCGATACCGTTTGGCTTGGTGCTCACAAAGCTCCTCAAGGCGGGCGACCTGCGCACCATCGGATCGGGCAACATCGGCGCGACCAATGTCCTGCGTACCGGCCGCAAGGGGCTCGCGCTGGCCACCCTGCTGCTCGACGCCGCCAAGGGCTTGATCGCCGTCCTCGCCGCGGCGTTTTTCGGCACCGACATGGCGGTGGTCGCCGGTGTCGCGGCGGTGATTGGCCACATGTTCCCGGTATGCCTCAAATTCCGCGGCGGCAAGGGGGTGGCGACGGTGCTCGGCGTGTTGTTCGCGGTGAGCTGGCCGGTCGCCGTCGCCACGTGCCTGGTCTGGCTCGCGGTGGCGTTGGTGTTCCGCATCTCGTCATTGGCGGCGATCGTCGCGATGATCGCGGCGCCGGCCCTGCTTTGGCTGATGCTGCACTTCCAGAGAGACGCCACCCTGCCCTATTGGCTACCCGGCGAGCCGCAACATGTCGAAATGATTGGCGTGCTCGCGGTTTTGGTACTGGTCCGCCACCATGCCAATATTCGGCGTCTGATCAGCCGGACAGAGCCGCGTATTGGCGACGACGCGAGGTGACGCCGACGGACCGAGGTTTGTCTCTCGTACCGTCACCGGGTTCGACCCGAACTGGGTGAGCCGCGGGATAAGCGTGAGCGGGCGTCCCACGCCGATCTCGAACAAATTCGGCCGACCAATTGAACGTAGGACCGCGACGGTCATTGCAGCCTCCATCGAGAGCAATTTGCCGACGCCGATCGAAACTTGGCGGGCCTCCTCGTCGAGCAACGAAACCGCATCGTAGGCAAATTTCAATCGCTGCGACGTGGGGCCGCGGGCGGCAATATCGGCGAGTCGCAAAGCCACGCCGGTCGCCCGTTTGACGGTGCCGAGAAGAGCCACAATTTCCTCACGTAGCGGCCGCGGCAAGCTCAATCCGTCGATCCCCGAGCTTCTTGGTGTCACCGGGCCGGGCGCCGCGCAAATGACCACTCTGGTGCCGGTCAGACCACGCATGTTCCTGAACCCAAGGGGCATCACGTTTTCCAGCCGCCCATTGGCCAATCCCAAGCGGTTTAATTTGCCGTTGGGCGTTACGTCGTTGTCGGCCTGAAAATCGGCGATAGCGCCAGCCAAACCGACGCACGCCTGGCCATTGATTTTACCCTGCCAATAGGGCGCCCCGGCCGGGTTATTCGCGACCATCAACGCGGCCTGCACAGTGGCGACATCGTGTTTCCGATTGTCGCCTCCCAACCCGACTGATCCAGACAAAACCGGCATAATTTCCTCCATGAATATTCTTTTAAAAATTTTGCTTTGTCGCGCGGGACCCTAGCGAGACGTAACCGGTACGTCAACGATATGTTGCATGAATTACAAATTAATCTCATTTTACGTGTGCAACAATGAACGCGCTGTCCCCGATTTCCCCAGCGTGAACCCATGGTTGCAAGACGCTTGACCTCGCCGCACGGGCAACGCATCGTCCGGCCATGTCGACGAAAACAACTTTGTCGGACGCCGAGCGACTCGACTGGCTACGTTTGTGGCGCAGCGAGAATGTCGGGCCGATTACTTTCTTTGAGTCGGACCCGATTTCCTTGGACACAGAATTGGCTTAATCGAAGTGTCCAAGGAGGACCGGAACATGACCGATAATTTTGAGAAGAAAGTTGCTGTTGATGGGCCTGTGGTAAATGCGGGCGAGCTTGGCTCGTCC
>JAKZSU010000015.1:0-5512 GCA_047517485.1 Alphaproteobacteria bacterium | reverse complement strand
CAGCGATTCCCGTCTCCAAATCAGGTAGATATGGAGCGGGGCCCGTTTTGGCGCGCCGGTTTACTGCCGGAGTCGCCGTGGGAAGCGCATCCTGTTACCATCATCGCCAACCTGGGAGAGCCAATTGGGGAATCCCGGTTTGGATCATGACCGAGAGCGCAGGGTACGGTATCAAAAGCTTTAGAGGTCAAATGCAATTGGTGTAAACCATGGCGAAAAATTCGATTATGTCTAATGCAATAGGGGCGCAGGCGCAGGACGGCACGGCATGTTCGGTGCACACCGTGGATGCGCCGCCGGCGACCGCCGTGCCCGATGCCGAAGATAACGAATTGGCGGACGCGCTCGAGCAGGCCGCGGACATGGTGCGACGGGGCGAACTGACCAGTGTGTTCATGGTCGGTGTAACCGATGAGTCGGGCGAAATGGGCATCGTCACGGTCACCTCGAAGACGTCGGCCGCGTGTTTGCCGATTTTGGGTGCGATCGAATTGGTGAAGGCGAATTTGACCGACGAAATCAACACCGGTGGCGGCGCCGGCTAGAGCGCTCGCGGGATCAGCCGCATGCGGCCGTGATCGAGGGTTCGCAAGGAATTTCCCGGCCGCCATGCCGCCGGCTCCAAGGCTTCGATGCGATCGACGCGCGCGGCCAAGGCGGTCAGCACCGCATCCATTTCGAGGCGCGCCAACGCCATGCCGACACAGACATGGACGCCGGTGCCGAATGCGAGATGACCGGCCGCGTTCCGGGTAATATCGAAGCGGCTGGGATCGGGCCAATGGTCCGGATCGGTGTTGGCGGCGCCGAGAACACACATGATTTTATCGCCGGCTTGGATCGCCGTATCGTCGATCACGGTATCGATGGTCGCGGTGCGAAAGAATGCGTGCACCGGGGTCGCCAGACGCAGCACTTCGTCGATCGCCCGCTTAATTTGTGTCGGGTCATCGCGGACGATGTCCCATTGCGTCGGGTTCTCTGAGAAAAATTTCAGCGCCGCGCCGATACTGGCTACGGTGGTGTCGATACCGGCGGACAGCAGCGAGCGGACCAGCAGCCCGGCCTCGTCGCCGCTAATATCGCCGCCGTCGACCGCCTGATAGATCAACGCGCCGAGCCCCGCGCCGGTCAGGGCCGCGCGGGCGCATTGGGCAGTGATCCACGGCACCACGTCGGCCGCCTTGGCGAGCGCGCGGCGGCGGATTTCATTGTCTGGCCCAATCGCGTTGAACACCATGGCGCCGTAGATCAGCAAATTTTCGCGATCGTCGGGGCCGAGGCCGACCGCGTCGGGGAAGACCTTGAGCGGGAACACCTCGGCGAGATCGGTCACCGCATCGAACTCGTCGCGTCGAAGCAGCCGATCGACCAGGGCCGCCGCCTCGGCGCGCATCGGCGCCTCGAGCGCGGCGAGGGCGCGCGGCGTCATGGTTCGCATCATGACCTTGCGGGTCCTCGCGTGGTCGGGCGGGTCGACTTCGAGGATGATCGACGGCGGGCGCCAGGGCTTTTCGCGGGCAAAATCGGCGACACCGATGCCGCGCGCCGAGCCGAAGCGGCGCCAATCGGCGAACACCGTACGCACCACATCGAAGTGGCCGATCGCCCAGCAGTCGTAGCGCGAGAGCCAGACGGCGCGGCCGCGCTGGCGCAATCCGTCATACCACGCCTCGAAATCGACCAGCACCTCGGGGGCGTAGGGGTCGATGTCCCAGGTCGGCGGCGCATGGGCATCGATGGTGGTGCCGCTCATAATTGCCCCTGCCTAATTAGCGGTCGCGGTGATCAATTCACGCCGGATCAGCCCCAATTCGGCACCTTGAAGCCGGTCCCGCATGGTCGCCAAACGGTCCGCGTAGGGCGCCGCGCCAACCACGGCAATCAGCTCATCGGCGTGAGCCTCTTCTTGGTCGCGAAGTTTGCGAACCGTTGCGATAAACGCGGCGGTGATATCGTCGCTTCGCGTGACGTGCCATCCGGCCTGGTGCACCAGCGACGGGTAGTCGGCCGCCGCGGCAACAAATTTGGGCCCGAGCGCGATGGCACGCTGATAGTCGTCGGCGGAGAGGTCGGGCGCGGTCGACAGCACCGAAAACACCATCTTGCCGGTGTCGCGAACGACGCGTCGGCACTCTTGCAACGCCGCCAGCTTCGCCTTGAGGCAACATAGAACGTCGGAATGAATGACCGCGTCGAAGCGGTCCGTGGCGAGTGGCAGCGCGGCGCCGTCGGCCACCACCGGCCAGCACCGATCGCTCATGCCGTCGGCCGCCGCCCGGTCCGCGGCCACCCGCAGCCCGTCGAAGGGCAGGTCGATCAAGGCGAATTCGCAGCCGCTAAGGCTCGCCAGGTAAAGGCCTGGCCATCCCGACCCGGTGCCGACCTCCAAGGCGCGCGTGCCGGGTGCAAGCGCGAGCAGATTGGCCATGGTCTCGGCTTCGTCGCGCGTGGTCCAGCTGGTCGCGCCGTAGGCACAGCCGAAGGCGGAGCGCTCGATCCGCTGGATGACCGGCGAATGGGCTTGGCGATAACGGGCGGCGAACCTGGCGATCAAGGCCGAATTGTCGGTCGATGGCGTCATGCGGCGATCTCTTGGCGATGTCGGCGACAGTGTACGGTTTGCATTTGACCTTTGTCGTCGTTTTCTTGATTGGCGGTATGAGGCATCATTGCCGTCCGGTGCTATAGACTGGCACCAGAGGGGTCGGTGAATGACGGAACAAGCCGAGCAGTTGATCGCGCGCGCCCGGGCGCTGGTGCCGATGCTGCGGGCGGGCGCGGCCGATGCCGAGCGCGACCGCAGACTCGCCGACGACACCATGGCGGCGATCCGCGAGGCCGGATTTCTGCGCATCCTGCAGCCGCGTGAGGATGGCGGCTATGCGCTGTCGCCGGAGGTGCTGTGGCGGGTTACCGGCGAGATCGCCCGCGGCTGCGCCTCGACCGCGTGGCTGGTCGGGCTGAGCGGCGCCAATGTCTGGCTGGTCGGACTATTCGACGCGGCGTGCCGGGCCGAGGTGTTCGCCGACGGCGCCGAGGCGCTGGTGCCGGTACTCACCGGCGGGGTTGGCCGCGATGTGGTGGTACGCGAGGTATCGGGCGGCTATCGCATGTCCGGCGCCTGGCGCTACGCCTCGGGCATCGATCATGCCGACTGGGTCGGTGTCCTGGTCGGCTTGCCCGACGGCCCCGCGCTGGCGGTCGTCGAGGCCGGGGCGTTCAGTATCGATCACGACAGTTGGCGGGTGCTCGGCATGCGCGCCACCGGCAGCAAGGATATCGCGCTGGCCGAAATATTCGTGCCGGCGCACCGGACCATTGCCTGGCCCGCCGTCGAGGCCGGGCGCGATCATGCCGAACCGCTCTATCGCGTGCCGGCCAATCCGTTGCTGGCGATGTCGGTGGCGGCGCCGTTGATCGGCACCGCGCGCGGCATCGTTGACGCGCTGACCGAAACGATCGCGCGCCGCGTCGCCGCCGGGACCGGGAGTGCGCAAATCGAAGATCCGCATGCCCACGCCAGCCTCGGTCGCTGCGCCGCCGAGGTCGGTATAGCCGAGACCGCGCTCCATGCCGACGCCGCGCGGCTCTACGCCGGCGGCCCTATCGATCTCGCGGAGAGGGCACGGCTGCGCGCTGGTACCGCGGCCGCCGCCGGCCTGGCGCTTGCCGCCGCCGATCGCGCGGTCGCCGCCGTCGGCGGGGCGCTGCTGCCCCAGGGCAGCGCGCTGGAGCGCGGCTTTCGCGACATCCACGCCATGGCGAGCCACTTTCTCGTGCAGCGCGACTCCACCGCCGCGGCGTACGGATGCCTGCTACTCGACCTCCCGGCGCCGCCGGGCGCCCGCTTGTAATATCCATTCATGAGGAGACTTCGATGACTTCCAAGATGGTAATCCGACCGAGCGAAGGGCCGTTCGCCGGCGATGGGGCCAATGTTTTCGATCGTTTCGGCTATGCCGCCGCGGTCAAGGCCGACGGCATGCTCTACGTCTCGGGACAGATCGGTCTCAACGCCGATGGATCGATGCCCGACGACGACCAAGCCCAATTCGTCAACGCCTTCGATCGCCTCGGCGTGATCCTGAAGACGGCGGGCGCCGACTTCGCCGATGTGGTCGACCTGGTGAGCTATCACGTCGGGATTCACGACCACTTCGGCGACTTCATCGCGGTGAAGGCGCGCTACGTACCCGAGCCGTTTCCCGCCTGGACCGCGATCGGCGTCGCCGCGCTCGCCCGCCCCGGGCTGGTGATCGAGATCAAGGCCGTCGCACTGTTGCCGTAGATCCGCGCGACCCCGGCAGATGCTCGCCGAGGGCGTACCGCCGCGCGACGTGTGTGCATCGGGCAAGGGGCGTGACAACCGGCGTGCGCGTAGGCAGGGGCCGCGGGATCGCGGTCAAGCCGGCTCAATGTTGTTTAAATCCGAATTTCCCGTATAGACACTAAATTTACTGAGCGTTGGGGCCGATTTCGAAATTGCACCGGCTTTTCTTAGTCTGACCGAATTTGCTTTTGAGGGAGCACGTCACTGTTGCAAGCCAGCCATTCCAAGTAGCACTATTTCTGGAGATTTTCGCTAGCGCCGGCCCCATCAATCGATGGTGATGATTTGGTCGGAACTCAGCAACTCTACTGAAGCGACGAATTCTTGCGTCACGTCATCGCTGATGATCACCAGGTCTCCAGGGTCCCCTCTCATTTGTTTGCGCGTATCAACGCCGAGATAATTGTCGAAAGCAGCGTTCTTCACTTGAACCAAGCCCGTCCTCAGGTTAACTGGGCCAACATTCACGTATAGGCCGCGCCGGCTGTTATTCACGATCTCGAAGGAAATTCTGGATTCCGGTTGATCCCCGGCTAGGGCACGGTGACTGACATCGAGCGGCCACGGCTTTGAATCGATTTCGGCTTTGATATCGCTCGACGCTATGGATAGCCAATCGATTATGGCGCGGGCTTTCCATTGCCGTTGCCATTGACCCTTCACGAATAGTCGAATCCAACCACTGTGGTAAAGGTTCGGCATTTGCAAAGCCACGCGGTCACCGTCTTTGATGCCGATCCAGTCGGTTTCTGTCATCGCAGGGCTTTGTTCAAATCGAAATGTGGGCGTATCCTCGGACCGTGTATAGTCGAATTCCTGCCACGTATGCCGCAGCTCGTGTCCCGGGTTTGGACCTGACTCTAGCGGCCCCATGAAAAATTTGTGCTGCGGAAAGTTAATGTCTTCATATCCGATAACCACCGGCACCTGCGTTGGATTTTCGTCAACAGAGCGTTTCAACTCTGTGCGAAGGCCTTGATCTTCGGTTGGTGAGTCGAGATAGATTGAGATATCGTACATAAAGTTCGGATCGCCGGAGTGAGCTGGTCCCGGAAAATCGGACAGGTAGGTAAGGTGTATTCCACCGGATAACGGAGGGATACGAAGATGACTAAACGACGCCGGTTCACGGCGGATTTCAAGGCCAAGGTTGCGCTTGAGGCGCTACGAGGCGACAAG
>JAKZSU010000014.1:0-8218 GCA_047517485.1 Alphaproteobacteria bacterium | reverse complement strand
TCTCGGAGGATGGCGAAACCGCCTTCGTCGCGTTATGTTTCGCCGTCGAGTGAAACCCGGTCAATAGCGCCTTTTTCAACGGGCTGGTAAGGGCATGCCACAGCACTTCAAGTTTAGAGTATTTGCATCGATCTTATTGATATCATTGCTGTTTACTCATCCGTCGTGCGCCGACAGCACACGCTTCATGACGATCAGGGACGGTATCGATCGGCCGTTGGTGGCGGATTTATCGGCCATCGACGGGAAATACCTGCCGAACTCAGCGGTCCGGTACTTCGCGCTTCCGACCCGCCCTGCGGTGACCAGCGCAAGACTTCCGGTCAACAACGCACCGCGCGCACATTAACGAGGGTCGCAATGCGCGTTTGGCGACACCACCGGCGGCGATCGTCAACGCCGCCCTCACGGCCATGCCGGGCGATCTCGGGCCGTTGGATCACATCTGGCCGATCGACCAACACGCCAAAAGCCGCGTCACTTCGAAATATGGCTGGCGTCCCGACCCGTTCACCGGCAAACGAAGCTTTCATGGCGCGGTCGATATCGCCGCCGCGTCCGGTGCCAAGGTGGTCGCCACCGCGCCGGCGCGGGTCTACGCGGTCGGCAAACATCCCCGCCTCGGCCATTACGTCATACTGAGCTATGCCGACGGCTCACGCTCGACGTACGGGCATCTCAAGGATTATCGCGTGAGTACGGGCCAATTGGTCGGGCGCGGGGAGGCGATCGGTCGGGTCGGCAGTTCCGGTCGCTCCACCGGGCCGCACCTCGACTTTCGTCTCGAAGTAAACGGTCGGCGGATCAATCCTCTACCCGTGCTGATAAGCGCAATGGCGTTAGCGGAAAACTAGAGCACGTCCTTTGCTGATGGAACCGGTTTGACGGCACGCCTGTGCGCCGTGGTTAGGCGCGCGGCCTCTGGTGGGGCATATTGGCCTATCTGATGCGTTGCGACGCTCGGCCGATGCACACACATCGCCCGTCGCGCCGCGCCTACGCGAAAAGCCAATCTGCCCCATCAAACCGGTTCCATCAGGAAAGGACGTGCTCTAAAAAAGCCGGCGGCGATACGTTCGCCGCCGACCCCGTTCAATGCGCCGATCACATGTCGGTGTAGTAATCGTAAGTCCCGTCTTTCCATTCGTAGAACACATAGCCGGGCGCCGACACGTCACCCTTGTCGTCAAAGACGATATCGCCGAGCACTGTTTTGAAGGTCTCGCTCCGCATTACTTTGATCAAGCCGTCGATATCTGTGCCGCCGGCTATCTCGGCCGCTTGCGCGAATACTTGCACCGCGGCATAGGTGTAGAGCGTGTAGCCTTCGGGCTTATAGCCCTGGGCGAGAAAGCCCTCGACCACTTTGGCCGCGACGGGGTTTTTCGCCGGGTCGGGGCTGAACGAGAACAGTGTCCCCTCACCCGCATCGCCGGTAATCGACCAGAACTCTTCGGTCACCAACGCATCGCCCGAAACCAGCTGCGCGTCGAGCCCCTGTTGGCGTGCTTGGCGAATGATCAGACCGGCCTCGGTGTGATAGCCGCCGAGATAGATGACATCGACCTTGCCCGCTTTGAGCTTGCTCACCAGCGCCGTATAGTCCTTTTCGCCGGCGGTATAGGCTTCGTACATCGCCTCCTGGACGCCGGCGCGGTTGAGCACTTTCTTGGTCTCATCCGCCAAGCCTTTGCCATAGGCCGTCTTGTCGTGAAGAATTGCGATGGTCTGGCCAGCGAACCGCTTGGCGAGAAACTCGCCCGCCACCAGGCCTTGTTGATCGTCGCGACCGCAGGTGCGGAACACGTTATCGCGGCCCTGTTCGGTGAGCAGCGGATTGGTCGAGGCCGGCGATATCTGCAGAATGCCTTCCTCGTAATAGGTTTCGGACGCCGGGATCGACGTGCTCGAGCAGAAATGCCCGGCCATGAACACCGCCCCCTTGTTGACCATCTGGTTGGCCACGGCCACCGCCTGCTTCGCTTCGCAGGCGTCGTCACCGATTTCCAACACCAGTTGCTTGCCGAGCACGCCGCCGGCGGCGTTGATATCGGCGACCGCCATCTTGGCGCCGCGCACCATCTGCTCGCCGAATATGGCGTATTGGCCGGTGACCGGACCAGCGGTCCCGATGACAATGTCCGCGGCGTTGACCGAGCCGACCATACTGCCGAAACATAGCATCATCGCTACAAAGACTTGTGCCATTTTTTTCATCATATCTCTCAACATCCCCCTGCATCCCATCAACTCGATATGGCGCGCTCCGCCATCATACATCGCGATCGCAAACCGCCTTTTCCAGTCCCCGCCGATCATCCCTGCTTGGGTCGGATGCGCCAGGGACCGGCCTTTTCGTACTGCCACGGATATTGTCGCACCATGCCACCAACCCACGCCAAACGATAGGCCACCAAACCGAACAGCATAAGAACGGCGGTATCGAATACCAAACCTAGCGGCGACAAAAGCGCGCCGTCAAACAAAGCATACAGCAGGAAACGGTCGGATAGGCCCAATCCGATGCAGGCAAAGATGACTTGCCAGGCCGGCCGCCAGGTCCCGGCGATTGCGATGCCGGCCAGAATCGCCGCTCCACCGGCGAGAATCAAGGTCACGCCAATGAACACCAAAATCGACACGCCGCTCAACGGAACGATCACGTCCGCACCTCCTAACCGCCCTCGAGATAGGCGCTCTGCACCTCTTCGTTAGCCAGCAATTCGGCGCCGGTGCCGCGCAGAACGATACGGCCGTTGGCCATGACGTAGCCGCGATGCGCCAAACGCAGCGCATGATAGGCGTTTTGCTCGACCAACAAAATGGTCATCCCGTCGCGACGGTTGATCTCGCCGATGACCTCGAAGATCTGTTTGACGAACAAGGGGGCAAGGCCGAGCGAGGGTTCGTCGAGCAGCAGCAGCCGCGGCCGGCTCATCAGGGCGCGGGCGATCGCGAGCATTTGCTGTTCGCCGCCGGACAAGGTGCCGCCGCGCTGATCGCGGCGTTCCGCGAGGATGGGAAATACGATGAAAACACGCTCGAGATCGGCGTCAAAGTGTGACTCGTCCGCGGTCACCGCGCCCATCTGGAGATTCTCGAGTACCGTCATGCGGGGAAAAATCCGCCGCCCCTCGGGCGCCTGGGCGATGCCGCGCCGGACGATCCGGAAGGTGGGAAGCGCGGTAATATCCTCGCCGTCGAACAGCACCTGTCCCGCGCTGGCGCGCGGGGTGCCGCAAATACTCATCAGCAAAGTCGACTTGCCGGCGCCATTGGCGCCGATCAGCGTGACGATCTCCCCTTGAGCGACTTCGAGATCGACTCCGCGCAAAGCCTTGACCGGCCCGTAGGACGTATGCAGCCCGGTGATCGACAGCATCATGTCGAGGCCTCCGCGTCGTTGGTTTCGGGCTTGTCGGGCTCACCGAGATAAGCTCGGATGACCGCCGGATCGGCGCGAATTTCGGCCGGCGTGCCGTCGGCGATTTTGCGGCCGTAGTCGAGGACCACGATGTGGTCGGAAATCTCCATTACAACTTTCATGTCGTGCTCGATGAGCAGCAGGCCGATCCCCTGGCTGGCGCGAATATCGAGCAACAGGGCGTTGAGTTCGGCCGATTCGCGCGGGTTCAAGCCGGCCGCGGGTTCGTCGAGGCAGAGCAGGGTCGGCACCGTGCACATCGCGCGAGCGATTTCGAGCCGCCGCTGGGCGCCATAGGGAAGCTCGCCGGCGATGCGGTCCGCATCGTCGATCAACCCTACTCGGTCGAGCCAGAAACGGGCGCGCTCGACGGCGTCGCGCTCGGCGTTTTTGTAGCGCGCAAGCCCGAATATGCCGGCGATCGAAAACATCGACGCGTCCATCAGGGTCTGGTGCTGCGCGACGATGAGATTTTCGAGCACCGACATCACCGGAAACAAGCGGATGTTCTGAAACGTCCGGGCGATACCGGCGCGGGCGATACGAAACCCGTCGGTCCGCTCGAGCAGCACCTCGGGAGCATCGGGACGGGCGAGTGTGAGTTTGCCGACGCCTGGCCGGTAGAACCCGGTCAGGCAATTGAATACCGTGGTCTTACCGGCACCGTTGGGGCCGATAATCGCGGTGATCTGCCCGGTCATCGCGGCGAACGACAAATCGTCGATCGCCACCAGACCGCCGAACCGCATGGTCAGATGTTCGACCGTCAGCAACGGCGCCGCGGTCACCTGTAGCCTCCCGCCGGATGCAACCGGATAGTCGCTTGGCGGTGCGCCAGCAAACCGCGCGGGCGCCAGATCATAATCAGCACCATCGCGCTGCCGAACACCAGCATGCGGTATTCGGAGAACTCGCGCAGCACCTCGGGCACGACAATAATCGCCACCGCCGCGAAAACGACGCCGACCTGGCTGCCCATGCCGCCGAGGACGACGATCGAAAGGATAATCGCGGACTCGATGAAGGTGAAACTTTCCGGGCTGACGAAACCCGCACGCGTGGCGAAAAACGAGCCGGCGAAACCGGCGAACATCGCACCGAGGGCAAACGCCGAAAGCTTGGTGTTGACCGGATTGATGCCCAGCGAACGACAGGCGATTTCATCCTCGCGCAGCGCCTCCCACGCGCGCCCGATGGGGAGCCGACGAATGCGCAAAACGAACCAATTGGTAAGGACCGCGAGCATCAGAATGATGAAATAGAGATAGAAGACCCGATGTTCGCCGGCGTAGTCGATGCCAAAATAATCGTGGAACCCGGTTTCACCGTCCTTAATGCGCCGGGAAAACACCAGGCCAAAAAACGATGGCCGCGGTATCCCGGCGATGCCATTCGGGCCACCGGAGAATGCCACCCAGTTGGTCAATACGACGCGAACTATCTCGCCGAACCCGAGGGTGACGATGGCGAGATAATCGCCGCGCAACCTGAGCACCGGATAGCCAAGCAATATACCGAACCCGGCGGCGCACGCACCGGCCAGCGGCAGGCAGACCCAAAAACTCCAGCCATGGGTGGTCCCGAGCAGCGCAAAGCTATAGGCGCCCACCGCGTAGAACGCGACGTACCCTAGGTCGAGGAGCCCGGCGAGACCGACGACGATATTGAGACCCCAACCGAGCATGACGTAGATCAGCACCAAACCCGCGATATCGACGACATAGCGGTCGGCGAACGGCAGCGCCGGCAAAGCGATCGCCACCCCCAGGGCGACAAATCCGAGTGGCGACTGGTAGCGCCGAATGCGGGCGCCAAGCGCGTTGGCGCCCGAGCCGACGGCGGCAAAGGCCGGCCGGGCGCCGCGCAACGACGACAGGGCGAAGCGGCCGACGAAGACAAAGGCGACAGCTTTGAGAATCCAGTCCCAGCGCCCAACGACTTCCAGTCCGTCGATGCCGGCAATCAAACGTAGGCCCAAAAGTGGGACGCTGATTATGGCGGCGACAAATGCGGCGAGCGCGGCCTCTTTGAACGTGCCGACGAGCGCGTTGCCGCGCCCCGCGTCGATTGCCGCTTCGCTCACAAGGTCATACTTTCTCGATTTCCGGCTGGCCGAGCAGACCGGTGGGGCGGAATATCAACACCAACACAAGAATGCCGAATGCCGCCACGTCCTTGTATTCGACGGTGAAATAGCCGGAGAAAAACGCTTCCACCAGGCCCAGCAGCAGCCCGCCCAGCATGGCGCCGGGTAGCGAGCCGATACCGCCGAGGACGGCGGCGGTGAACGCCTTGAGCCCGGCGATGAAGCCCATGAAGAAATCGATTACCCCGTAATACAGGGTGACGATGACTCCAGCGACCGCCGCCAAGGCAGCGCCGACGACGAAGGTCAGCGAGATCGTCCGGTCGACATTAATGCCCAGCAGCATGGCCATCTTCTGGTCCTGCTGGCACGCCCGTTGCGCCCGCCCGAGAGCGGTCCGCGAGATCATCGTCGCGAACGCCGCCATCAGGACGACGGTGAGAACCATGACCAAGATCTGGATGTAGCTGAGCGTGACCTTGAACCCGTCAGCTTCCATAACGGTCAAGCCACCGGTGATGATTGGTTGGATTGCCTTGACCCCCGCGCCCTGGCTCAGCAACACATAGTTTTGCAACGCCAACGACATGCCGATCGCCGAAATCAGCGCGGCAAGACGCGGCGAGCCGCGCAACGGCCGATAGGCGACGCGCTCGATGGTCCAGCCGTAGGCCGCGGTGAACAGCATGGTGACCACGAGCACGATGAGCAGGGTGAACGGAACCCAGGTGATCCCGGCTGCGCCGAGGATGGTAAAACTGATGATCGCGATGAAAGCGCCGATCATATAGATCTCGCCGTGGGCGAAATTGATCATGCCGATGATGCCGTAGACCATCGTATAGCCGATCGCGATCAGCCCGTAGATGCTGCCGAGCGTCAGCCCGTTGATCAATTGCTGAAGAAAATATGCCATCCGGCCGGCGTCCCCCTCCTGCACGCTTTTTATTACGCAGGCGCGGGGCGAGCCCCACAACTTCTGTCTAACTTAAAACGCGGGGTGCTGGAAGGGACGGTTTGCGGCCGATCAGGCTTTGGGCCCCGCCGAGATCGCTCTGTTGAGAACATATTCGAGCTTGCGGAGCGCCAAGCGCTTCAGCTCGCCTTCGCTGACCCGTGGCGAGCCGACGATCGACACTTCCTTGAACGACGACGGATCGATCGCGGTGACCTTGACCGACCCGCCGATATGGACGAACTCGTAAATGACCGCGTTCCGGTCGAACCCTTCGGGTGCCGTCATCGCGTCCTATTGCGCCCTACGCCGCGGCCTGGCTGATATCCAGGTGGGCCCAGAGCTGGCGTAGCGAATTCACCAAATGATCCATCATTTCGTCGCTATGCAACGGCGATGGCGTAATCCGCAAGCGCTCGGTGCCGCGCGGGACCGTCGGATAGTTGATCGGCTGCACATAGATATTGAAATCGCGCAGCAGCTCGTCGCTCGCCCGTTTGCACAGTACCGGATCGCCAACCATGACCGGCACGATGTGGCTCGGATTTTCCATCACTGGAATGCCGATGTCGTGGAGCCGCCGCTTGAGCGTGGCGGCGCGTTCCTGATGGCGCTCGCGCTCGGTGTTGCTGACCTTGAGATAGCGCACCGCCGCGAGCGCGCCGGCGGCGACCGCGGGCGGGATGGAAGTGGTGAAAATGAATCCGGACGCGTAGGACCGCACGACATCGACCACATTCGCCGATGCGGCGATATAGCCGCCCATGACGCCGAACGCCTTGGCCAACGTCCCCTCGATGATATCGAGTTGATCCATCAGCCCCTCGCGCTCGGCGACTCCGCCGCCGCGCGGGCCGTACATGCCGACCGCATGGACTTCGTCGAGATAGGTCAGCGCGCCGTGGCGCTTGGCAACCGCGCAGAGCTCGCGGATCGGCGCGATGTCGCCATCCATCGAATAGACCGATTCGAAAGCGACGATCTTGGGCAAGTTCGGATCGAGCTCAGCTAAAAGCTCATCAAGATGCGCTACATCGTTATGTCTAAATATTTTCTTCGGTGACTGAGAGTGCCTCACGCCTTGGATCATCGAGGCGTGGTTCATCGCGTCCGAGAGGATCACGCAGCCCGGCAGCATCGACCCGAGCGTACTCAAGGTCGCGTCGTTGGAGATATAGCCGGAGGTGAACAGCAGCGCCGCCTCCTTGCCGTGCAGGTCGGCCAATTCGCGCTCCAACATGACGTGGTAATGGGTCGTGCCGGAAATATTGCGAGTTCCGCCCGAACCGGCGCCGGCGGTGTTGATCGCCTCGATCATCGCCTCGGTCACGGTGGGATTCTGCCCCATGCCGAGATAGTCGTTACTGCACCAAATCGTCACATCCCGTTCGGAGCCGTCGCTGAAATACGTCGCGCGGGGAAACTTACCGGACTGACGGGCGACGTCGGCGAAGACGCGATACCGCCCCTCATCCTTCAACGAATCGAGGGATTCAGCGAAGAAACGCTCATAATCCATAGCGGACTCTCTTTTTTGCTTCCGACCAAAAGACGGATGCCATCCCGGTGAAGGGTATCGCATCGCACCTCAGACGCAAGTCACTGTCCCGTTATTTTGAGTCGGACCCGATTTCCTTGGACACAGAATTGGCTTAATCGAAGTGTCCAAGGAGGACCGGAACATGACCGATAATTTTGAGAAGAAAGTTGCTGTTGATGGGCCTGTGGTAAATGCGGGCGAGCTTGGCTCGTC
>JAKZSU010000013.1:0-15529 GCA_047517485.1 Alphaproteobacteria bacterium | reverse complement strand
CCTTGTGCTTCGTCGCAATCTCCTGGATCGTCTCGTCGCCCCGCAGCGCTTCCAGCGCCACCCGCGCCTTGAAATCTGCCGTGAACCGGCGTCGTGTTACCATCGTCGTACTCCTCCATTATCTGGCGGAATACACCTTAGCAACCTGTCCGATTTTCCGGGACCACCTCAGTCCCTGGCACGGCTGGCGCGGAAAAGAGTCTCAGTGTTGTTCATTTACCTCTATTGTGGAGGGTCTTTGAGAACTACATTGCGCCAATTGATTTTTTTCTTCGGGTCGAAGTTCCGCTCCAACTCATACAGTGGTGTTCGTCGAGTCCAAATGCCCCCACCTTCCGTAGCGCCATACAAGCTGTTATGACGAACATCGGTGGAGACCTTGGGGCGAGAGGAGTCCACGGTTAATGACGAACGAGGCCCGAGACGAAGATCCGATAAAAATTGGCGATCCGGCGCCCGATTTCCGGGTGCCCGCGGTCAACCGCGACGGCGACCTTGGCCTCGCCGATTACACCGACCGCCGGTGGGTTCTCTTGGGTCTGTTTCGTGGCCTGCATTGCCCGTTTTGCCGCCGTCAGGTGGTGCAGATGAGCGGCTATTCCGACCGGCTCGCCGAACGCGGCGTCGACTCGCTCGCGATCATCAACACCGAGTTGAACCGCGCCAAATCGTATTATAGTCGCTTGAAGATCGCCATGGCGCTCGGAGTCGATCCCGCGTGGGACACCCATCGGCGCTACGGCATCGACCGCATGGAGATGACCTTCGGCAAGACCGACTGGCCGCGGACATTCAATCCCATCGGCATGTTGACGATGAAGATGAATCCGACCGGTGAGCTGCCCAAGCCGGTGTTGGCGATCAACGGCAACAAGGCGCTCAACCGGCTCGACGGGTTCGAACTGACCGACGTCGACAAAAAAATCCGCTCCGCCCACGGCATGACCGGCGCCGGCTTCACCCTGATCGACAAGCACGGCACGGTGCGCTGGCGCTGGCTGGAGGGTCACACCGGCATCCAGGACATCGCCAAGTTCCCCTCCGCCGACGACATCGTAAAGGCGATCGCGGAAGCGCGGGGCTAATCGCGAACTCCGCCGGGACTCGAATCCGTCACGTCGCGATGGTGCCGAAGGCGCCGACGCCGACGACGAAATCTCCGACCCGTTTCACGAAACTGATTTTTGGTGTCACCTCGCCGGTGCACGGGTGGATCAGTTCGTATTCGACCCAGCCTTCGCCCTCGGTCTGTGCCATGGTTATCATGTCCTGGACATAATGCCGCCCCTCGCGGTCGCGGGCGTCGATGGCGACCGCGCCGATCGCTTGCGGGAAGGCACCGGAGGCATAGAGGACGCCTTCGAAATTGAGCACGAACACGTAGAGGTCGCGATCGTAAAATTCGCTGCCCGGAGTCATGAAGGCGATGAACGCCTCTTTCAGGCCGGCGGTGCCGATATAGTCCGCGGCGCGCTCGGCCATCTCTTTTGCTTCGCCAGGGGTGGCGAATTCGCATTTGTCGGCCGCCGCGACGGGGATCGGTGTCGCGCCGAGACCGACGACGAGCAGGGCGGTTACCAGGATCAGGTTTCGGAACATCGTTTTCTCCCTTGTCACTCCGCCGCCGCGCCGGGGAAGCGTTCGCGTAATTGCTGTTTGAGAACCTTACCCGTCGGGTTGCGCGGAATCTGGTCGATGAATGTCACTGCCTTGGGCAGTTTGAAGCGCGCCAGCTTGTCGACGCAATAGGCGAGTATTTCGTCCTCGGTGGCGGACTCGTCCGACGCCACCACCACCGCCAGCGGCACCTCGCCCCAGCGCGCGCTCGGTTGGCCGATGACCGCGACCTCGCCGACCTTGGGGTGGCCGAGGATCGCGTTCTCGATTTCCGCCGGATAGACGTTCTCGCCGCCCGAAATCAGCATGTCCTTCAGCCGGTCCTTGATATAGACGAAGCCGTCGGCGTCCATTGTCGCGATATCGCCGGTGTGCAGCCAGCCGTCGCGAATGGTCGCCGCCGTCGCTTCCGGCTGGTTCCAATATTCCTTCATGATGTGCTTGCCGCGCAAGATGATCTCGCCGGGCTCGCCGGCCGCGACATCGTTACCGTCGCCGTCGACCACGCGCGCGTCGGCGTGAAAGAACGGCTTGCCGGCGGAGCCCAGATGATCGCGCGCGTCGTCGGGCGCGATGAGACAGCCGGGGCCGCAGCACTCGGTCAGACCATAGACCTCGTGCACTTCGATGCCGATGGCGCCGAAGGCCTCGATGCTGGTGACCGGCACCGGCGCGCCGCCGCTCATGATCCAGCGCAGCCGGCTATGGTCGAAGGTGTCGCGGTCGGGAACCTGGTACATGAAGGTGAGCATCGCCGGCACCGCCAGCATGATGGTGATCGCTTCGTCCTCGATCAGCTGCCAGGCGGTCCGCGGATCGAAGCTGCGCATGATGACCGAGGTTATGCCCAAGTGGACGTTGCAGGTGAGCGGGGTCAACGCCCCGACGTGATACGCCGGAAGCGCCAGCAGATAGCGATCCTTGAAGCGGGTCTCGGACGTCAGGCCAATGTTGAACGACGCCCAGATCGCCGAATTGTGGGTATGCACAACGCCCTTGGGCAGCCCGGTGGTGCCCGAGGTGTACATGATGTAGAGCATGTCGTCCTCGCCCGCGCCGATCGTCGGCTCAGCTTCCGACTCGGCCGCCTGCAGGGCATGAAAATCGAGCGCGAAGGGGTCCGCATCGCCGTCCAGCTCGACCACCTGTATCCAATCCTTGATGTGGGACGATTCGCCGCCGCCGGCGTGGATATCGGCGACGGTGGCGCGGAATTCCTCGCCATAGACCAAGGTACGGGCGCCGGAATCCTTGAGGATGTACGACAGTTCGCGGGCGACCAGGCGCACGTTAAGCGGCACCACCACCGCGCCCAGCTTGCACAGCGCGAAAAATGTCTCGATGAATTCGGGACAATTGAGCGTGAGGATCGCCACCCGATCGCCCTTGCCGATACCGCGCGCGGCCAGCGCGTGGGCGGTGCGGTTACACCCGGCGTTGAGCGCGGCGAAGCTCAGCCGGCGTCCGCTGCTGGCATCGATCAGGGCCTCGAGATCGGGATTCAGGTGTGCCCGCTTCGCCAGAAGCAGGCCGACATTGTTGTCCATTCAGTCTCCTCCCCACCGTTTCAAGACAGTCTACGGTGGGGAGGCGGGCATGAGAAGGCGCAGATTACCGGCTACAAATCGTAGCCGCGTTCGCCGTGGGTGGTGAGATCGAGCCCTTCGATCTCGTCGTCGTGGTGGACCCTGAGGCCGACCAGCGCACCGACGATCTTGATCAGGATGAAGCTCGCCACCGCCGACCACACCAAAGTGGCGACGACACCGGTCAGTTGAATACCGAACTGCTCGCCGGCGCTGACTTCCGAAAGCCCCAAGCCACCGAACGCCACGGTGCCGAGGAACGCGGTCAACAGGGTACCGGTGGCACCGCCGACGCCATGCACCGCCATCACGTCGAGCGAATCGTCGATCTTCAACACCGTTTTGATGAAGCCGACCATGTAGAAACACAGGCAGCCGGCGACCACGCCGATGATCAAGGCGCCGATCGGGCCGACGTAGCCCGATGCCGGGGTGATTGTCGCCAGGCCGGCGATGGCGCCGGTGGCGATGCCGACCAGGGTCGGCTTGCCGAAGCGGATCCATTCTATCGCGGTCCAGGTCAGCGCCGCGGTCGCCGCCGATATATGGGTCACCGTCATCGCCATGCCCGCCGCCCCGCCCGCCGCCAGCGCGCTGCCGGCGTTGAAACCGAACCAGCCGACCCACAACATCGCGGCGCCGATCATCACCATGCCGGGGTTGTGCGGCGCATGGACCTCCTTCGGGAATCCCGCGCGCCTGCCGAGCTGCCAGGCGACCACCAGCGCCGAGACGCCGCACGTCATGTGGACCACCAGGCCGCCGGCGAAGTCCTGCACACCCATGTCGGCGAGCCAGCCGCCGCCCCAGACCCAGTGGGCGACCGGCGCGTAGACGACGATCAGCCACAGCGCCGAAAACAACATCACGGCGGAGAACTTTATCCGCTCGACATAGGCGCCGACGATCAGCGCCGGGGTGATCACCGCGAAGGTCATCTGGAACATGAAGAACACGGTTTCCGGAATGTCGCCGGCCATGCTGTCGACCCCGACTCCGATCAGGAAGGCCTTGCCGAGCCCGCCGATCCACTGGTTGGTCACGCCACCGTCGCCGAACGCCAAACTGTAGCCGCACACCAACCACAGGATCGACGCCATGCAGGCGATCGCGAAGCATTGCATGAGCACCGACAGCACGTTGTGCGAACGCACCAGCCCGCCATAGAACATCGCCAATCCGGGCAACGTCATGAACAGGACCAGCGCCGTCGAGGTCAGGATCCACGCGGTGTTGCCGCTGCTCAATTCCGTATCCTGGGCAAAGGCGTCGGCCGCGAAGATCGTACCGGCGGCCGCCAGCAAAGGCAGCCGAATCCACAATTTACCACTCATGACGTTGGGCTCCCGATGATGTTGTTCGTTGCGCATTCGACGCCGCTTAAAGCGCGTCCGAACCGGTCTCGCCGGTGCGGATGCGAAGCGCTTGTTCGATGTTGCTGATGAAAATCTTGCCGTCGCCGATCTTGCCGGTAAACGCACTGGTCTTGATGACTTCGATCAACTGCTCGACCCGCTCGTCGGGGACGACTACCTCGATCAGCACCTTGGGCATGAATTCGATGACGTATTCGGCCCCGCGATACAGCTCGGTGTGACCTTTCTGTCGCCCGAAGCCCTTGGCATCGGTGATCGTCATCCCGTCGATGCCCTCTTCATGGAGCGCCTGTTTGACGTCGTCCAATTTGAACGGTTTGATGATCGCTTCGATTTTCTTCATGACCCGCTCCCCCGACTCTTCGCGGATCACGCGGTACCGCGCCGGCGCGGCAAGCCGCCGCAAGTGGCGCGCATAATGGCAAATGCGCGGCTCACCATCAAGTAAACGCAAGTAAACGCCGATTTGCACAAATTATGTGCATATTTTGGCCGCCAACATTTCCGGGTTACGCTACGGCGATGAAGACAAGCGACGACAGAATTCTGACCACACACATCGGCAGTTTGCCGCGTGGTCCGGCCTTGACCGAGCTCTTACTCGCCGAGGACCGCGGCGAAGCGGTCGACGAGGGCGAATTTCAACGCGCGATCGACGCGGCGATGGCGGTGGTGATCGCGGCGCAGATCGCCGCCGGCGTCGATATCGGCGGCGACGGCGAAATTCCGCGGGTCAGCTTTTCGACCTATGTCGTCCAGCGGATGAGCGGTTTCGGCGGCGAATCGGCACGGCCGATGTTTCAGGACGCCGCCGAATTTCCCAAATGGCGCGACTGGGTCAACGCCCACATGCTGCGCCGCGCGCGGCTGTTCGATGCCCCGGCGGCGATCGGACCGGTGGCCTATCAAGACTTCAGCCGCGCCGAACAGGAATGCGATGCCTTCGATCGCGCGCTGGCGGCGCACGGCGCACCGTTTGTCGAGACCTTCATCACCGCTGCCTCGCCGGGCATCGTCGCCACCACCATGGAAAACCAGCACTATGACACTCACGAGGCCTATCTATTCGCGCTCGCCGCCGAATTGGCCAAGGAATACCAGTTGATCATCGCCCGCGGCTATCTGCTGCAGATCGACGCGCCCGACGTCGCCATGGAGCGCGCGTGTTTCTTTCAGAACGACGACCTCAGCACATTTCTCGGCTTCGTCGAGATGCACATCGCCGCGATCAACGCCGCGCTCGAGACTATCCCGCGCGACAAGGTGCGCTTCCACGCGTGCTACGGCAATCGCAACAGCCCGCATCTGTTCGACGTCGAGTGCCCGGACATTCTGCCCTTGCTGTACCAGGTCAAGGCCGGCGCGCTGTCGCTGCCGTTCGCCAACCCGCGCCACGCCCACGAGATCGACGCCTTCCGCGACCACCCGCTGCCCGATCACATGGTGCTGATCCCCGGTGTCATCGACACCGTGACCAACTATGTCGAGCACCCGGCGCTGATCGCCGAACGCCTGGAACGCGCGGTCGCCGCGGTCGGCGATCGCGAACGAGTGATCGCCGGCACCGATTGCGGCTTCTCGACCCTCGCCGGCGACGGCTTCGTCGCCGAGGACGTGGTCTGGGCCAAGCTCGAAGCCCTGCGCCAGGGCGCGGACTTGGCGAGCGGGCGGTTGTGGCGCTAAGCGCTACATCGTATTGGAAAAGATCTCCCAGGCGATCACTAGCAACGCCAGCCAGGCGACGGTGAACGTCAGAGTCCGTGCCATGAGTTTGCTGAAGCCGCTGATCATGACGACGGCGTGGACGATGCGGGCCCAGAAAAACACCGCCGCGGCAAGCGCGGTGGCTTCGGTCGATACGCCGGCGATATGGGCGACGAGGACCAGACCCGCGAAGGCGCCGAATTGCTCCACCATGTTGACGTGGGCGCGATTGGCGCGGCGCACCCAGCTGGGGAATTTCGAAGTATCCCGCAGATTGATGTAGTCGTCCGGCGTCAGCAGGCCCTCGTATTTCACCATCCCGGCAATGAAGGGGATCCACAGGCAGCTCAGTAAGACGGCGGATAGGAACAGATACCAGAGTTCGGGTGTCATTTTCGTGCTTCCCTCGCTTTAATGGCATGCCAAGTGACCGAGGCGGACCGCGATCCGCCGATCACACGCACTATCAGCGATATAATGGCTCGGCGGCTACATTTCCATCGCTTCGGCGACTTCGACGGACCCGTGCTCGAGGATTGGGCATCCCTTGGCCAACTCGATCGCCGCATCCAGACTGTCGGCCTGGACAATCGAATAGCCCGACAATGGATTGGTACCGCCGCCGTCGGTGACACCGGACGCGCTCACCGTCTTGGACATGCCGACCGGCGCGCCGCCATCCACCACCGCGCCGCCGAGGTCGCCGAACCAGGCCTGCCACTTGGCCATCATCGCGGCCCCTGCTTCGGGAGTCTCGGGCTTTTTTCCACCGTGATAGGCAAAGACATAGTTGGTCATGACACCGCCTCCAGAGTGTTGATAATCACCACCGGCCATTCTTTGTGTAGCTCGCACCTAAGTCAAACCAAATCCTTTAGCCGAGCAAGTTCTAGGTCCCCACCACAAGCGGGCTTGTTAGCCGGCGCAGGGTGGCGATCACGCTGAGCGCGGTGATCCGGCCGGTGCGCGGGTTGTCCTCGCTCGGGATGTTTTCGATGGTCATCGCAAAGCGCGCGCTGTCGGCCTCGATCTCGATGCGGTGGGTGTTGCGCTCGATGTTCGGATCGGCCCAGACCTCGAGCCGGGTGCGGTCGGGCCCGATACCGGCGAGACTGAGCGCGGCGGCGACATTGACGTTGGCGGGAAAGCCGCGCGCGCCGTCACGCGCCGAGCCCTCGAACACCTTGAGCGCGCCGTCGAGATTCTCGATATCGATCCCATTGTCGACCAGGTGCGGCGCGCCGATCAGCGATTGCGGCGGCTTGGTCGTGACCATGCGAACCGACGTAATCTCGCCCTCGGCGGCGGCGCGCACCGCGTCGAGACCGATCAGCGCACCGGTCGGCACGATGATGCGGGCGCCGTTGGCGGCGGCGAGGTCGATGAGGTCGGGGTGCGCCAGCAACGCGCCGACGCTGACCGGAATAAACGTCTTGCCGGCGCGCAAGGCGGGCTCGGCGATGGCGCGGAATGCCGCAGCCGGCGCGCACTCGACCACCACGTCGGCATGATCGGCGAGCGCGGCGCTGTCGGTGACCAGCGGCGGCGCCGAGAAATCGGCGACACGGCGTCGCGCGCGTTCCAAATCGCCGGCCGAGACCGCGGCGAGCCGCAAACCATCGATCCCGACATCAAGCCGCCGCGCCACCGCCATGCCGATCGCCCCCAGCCCGGCGAGGGCGACCATGACCACTTTATCGTTCGGCTCCTCGATAACCTCGTTTGCCAATTTTCTCGCCCCTCCCGTCTTGGTGGATTCGGTTCCGCGAACTATGCCACAGTGCATGGCGTCGATCGTGGTCGGATCGTCGCTGATCGCCCGGACGCCAAAACGAGGACGATCATATGAATTCGCCAATGGAAAAACGATCGGCAGCACATGAACCAGCCACCATCTGATTTCTTCGGCGACCGCGCTGAAGCGTATGACGGTTTCATCGCCCGTCTGGTGCCCGACTATCATGAGGCCAATGTGCTGATGATGGATCTGGTGCCGTTTGCCGCCGCCGCGCCGATCCGGGTGCTCGATGTCGGCACCGGCACCGGCGCGCTCGCCGCCGAGGTGTTGCAACGCTTTCCCCAAGCCGACATCACCGTCACCGACATGTCGGCGCGCATGCTCGCCCAATGCAAGCAGCGTTTCCGGGCGCTCGGCGCCGGGGTCGATTGCATCGAGGGCGTGTTTCCCGCGACCGAGATCGGTGACGGCTACGATTTGGTGGTGTCCAGTCTCGCGCTTCATCATCTGAGCCACGAAGACAAACGCACCGGCTTCGCTAAATTGTTCGCGGCGATGAACCCGGGTGGGGTGTTGCTGGTGCGCGACGTGGTCGCCGGCGCGACTCCGGCGATCGACGAACGCTATGCGGCGTTATGGCGCGCCACCGTCCAGGCGCACGGCCATGACGATATGAGCTGGTTCGACGACCATCTGGTCGACGACAATCCGGCCACCGTCGAGGATCAGACCGCCTGGCTCGCCGACATCGGTTTTATCGAAGTCGGCTGCCATTGGCGCCATCTCGGTTGCGCCCTGTTCGGCGGCCAGAAGTCAGCCCCAGAAATCAACCGAGGTCTAACCCGCGCATGAAGGCTGAACGGTCCTTGGCGGCGATCATCATCATCGACAGATCGCTGCCGGTGAGGATCAATCGCATCCCCATGCCGACATAGCGTTCCATCAGATCCGGCGCGTAGACGCCGCCGAGGCCGGCATATTTACCGTGCGCGTTGCACGCGGCGATGACTTTTTTGTACGCCGCGGCGACGCGGTCGTGACCGAGTTCTCCCGGAATGCCCATTTCGACCGTCAGGTCGTTGGTGCCCATCAGCAGCACGTCGACGCCCTCGACGGCGGCGATCGCATCGGCGTTGTCGACCGCCTGCGGGGTCTCGAGCATGACCACGATCATCGTCGCGTCGTTAACCGCCTTGGTCGCCTCCGCCATCGGCACCGCGGCGAAATCCAATTGCGGCAACGCACCGGTTACCGAGCGATGGCCGAGCGGCGGATATTTGCAATTGTCGACGACCTGGGCGGCCTGTTCCGGCGTATCGACGTGGGGGACGACGATGCCCAGCGCGCCGCCGTCGAGCACCCGGGTCGCGTGGTAATGCTCGAAACCCGGCACCCGGACCACCGGGGTGATGCCGGCGTCCTGCGCCGCGATACTGATATTGACCGCGTCCTCGATCGACATCGCGTTGTGTTCCATGTCGATGAACAGCCAGTCGTAGCCGCACGCCTTCATGATCTTGCCGATATCGACACCGCGCGCCTGGCGCAGTCCCATGCCGAGCGCGAGTTCACCGGCGGCGAGCCGTTCCTTGGCGATGTTGCGTACCGCGGTCATCTCGTCCTCCCAAATCCAAAGTGCGTGGTCAGGCATGTCATGCCCGACGCGCCTTGGTATAGAGCCAAGCCGTGGCTCAGTCGACCTTTGGGCTGAACGCCGACGTCACTCGTCGCGCGATGCCGTCCAGCGCCATCAGCAGTCCGCCGGGATAGAACAGCAGGACCAGGACGATCATCGCGGCGACGATCAAGTGCCGCCAGGCGCCGAAGTCGATCATCGCCTCGGACAGAAAGGTCAGGGCGAAGGCGGCCAGTACCGGCCCCCAGATGGTGCCGATGCCGCCGACCAGCAGCATGCTGAGCACCAGCGAGAGCACGCCGAAACCGAAGATCTCCGGCGAGGCGACGCGCAAATAGGTGGCGTAAAAACCGCCCGCGATTCCGGTGAACAGCGCGCTGGCGGTGAGCGTATAGACCCGTTGTCACGCCAGGGATATGCCGCGGCTGACGGCATATTCCTCGTTGTCCCGGAGCGCCACGACCGCGAGACCGAAGGACGATTTCACCAGGCGACGGAGGAAGAATGTCGACAGCAGAAAGACCGTCAGCGCGATGTAGTAATAGCCCAGCTTGCCATCGCGGGTGAACTTGTAGTCGCCGATCTTCAGCGCCGGCAGGAACACCATGCCCACCGAGCCGCCAGTGATCTCGGCCTGACTGATGACCAGATGCAAGACCAACTGGCCAAAGGCGAAGGTCACCAGGATGACGTAAATGCCTTTCAGTCGGAGCACCGGCAGACAGACCAACGCGGCGGCGGCGGCGGCGAGGCCGGCCGCCGGGATCGCCAGCCACGGCGAAACGCCGAGCACCTTGGAGACAA
Organism: Alphaproteobacteria bacterium; assembly: GCA_047517485.1. Taxonomy (GTDB): domain Bacteria; phylum Pseudomonadota; class Alphaproteobacteria; order UBA7887; family UBA7887; genus JAKZSU01. The sequence continues at coordinate 5,068 of JAKZSU010000013.1, read as the reverse complement.
TGGCGCAGAAGTAGACACCGACGCCGAAGAACGCCAAATGCGCGAAATTGAAGATGCCGCCATAGCCAAGACTGAGATCCCAGTTCGAGGCGATGACGGCGTAGATCATCGCGACAATCACCAGATGCCGCAAATAAGAGTCGCCGATGACCAGCGGCAGCAACACCAGGGCGGCGGCCCCGGCGATCTTGCCCACGGTCGCGCGATCCAGGCGCTGGCGCACCGCCGGCCTCACTTTCTGCCGAACAGGCCGGTGGGACGCATCACCAGGACACCGATCATCACCGCGAACAAGACCGCGGGTGTCCAATACAGGCCGATCACGAACACGCTCACCGCCTCGAGCGCCGATCAGGTAGGCCGCGCCGACGGTCCCGGCGAGACTGCCCAGGCCGCCGAAGATCGCGACGATCATCGCCTTGACCATCGGTTCACCGCCCATCACCGGCGAGATGAAGCGGATCGATCCGAGGAGAATGCCGGCGAAACCGGCGAGCCCCGCCGACATGCCGAACGCCAAGGCATAGAGCAGCGGGACATTCATACCGGCGAGCAGCGCCGAGTCGCGGTTCTGGGACACCGCGCGGATCGCCCGGCCGGTGCGGCTCACCTTGAGAAATAGCCAGAGGGCGATCAGGATCGCCGGTGATATGCCGACGATCAGCGCTTCATGAGCCGACACCGTGACCCTGAGAATGCTGGCATCGCCGGCGATCAGCGGCGGCTGTTGCTTGATCCGGCCCGACCAAGTCAGAAGCGCCGCGTTCTCGATGAACACCGATGCCGCCAGCGTCGTGATGACCGCGAGGAGCACCACGTTGGCGCGCCCGAGGAAAGGCCGCACCAGGGTGACCTCGATCAGGCAGCCCACACCGATCGTCGCCGCGACACCGAGCGCCAAGCCCGCCGCAATACCGAGTCCGAAGCCATCCTCGGTGCCCACTTGCCAAGCGACGTAGGCGCCCAGGGTCATGATCACACCGTGGGCAAAATTGAAGATACCGAGGGTCGACCATATCAGCGACAGACCGGTCGCCATCATCGCGTACAGCGAGCCGAGCACGATTCCGCTCACCAGGATCGGCGCGATCGTATCCCAGTCCATCTCTCAAGCCTCGCCGAAGTACATGTTCATGATCTGGGCATGATCCATGCGCTCATCCGCGGCCATGCTCATCGCCACCTCGCCATGATTGATCAAGTACAGCCGCTCCGACAAGTCGAGCAGAAATTCGATGTGCTGTTCGACGATAATCAGCGGCAGACCGCTCGCCGTGAGACGCCCGATGGCCGCGCACAGCTCGTCCTTGAGACGCGGCGCGAGGCCCAGTGTCGGCTCGTCGAGCAGCAACAATTCCGGATCGCCCATCACGCCGATGCCGATCGCCACCATTTGTCGCTCGCCGCCGGACAGCGTGCGGCATAGTTGGCCGCGGCGATCGGCCAGTTTGGGGAATAGTTCGTAGACTTGTTCCAGATTGGCTTTGGCACCGCGCCTACAACGTGGCGCGTAGGCGCCGAGCATCAGGTTTTCGCCGACCGTCATATCGGGAAACAGGGTGTTGCCTTGCGGCACATGAATGACGCCGATCGAGACGATGTGGCGCGGGCTGGCGCCGTCGATGCGCCGGCCGCGGAAAAGAATGTCGCCGCGCCACGGCGACTCCAGTCCCGAGATGGTTCTGAGCAGGGTTGTCTTGCCGTGTCCGTTCGGCCCGAACAGGCCGACACACTGGCCTTCTTGGACCGCCATATCGATGCCGTTCAGCACCTTGGCGCCGCCGTAACCGCCCTCCAGGGCGTGAACCTCAAGCAGTACCGGCGGCGTCACTTGCCTTGCTCCCGAGATAGGCCTCGATGACGCGGGGGTCCTTGACCACGTCACGCGGCGCGCCGTTGGCCAGGATGCTGCCTTCGTCGAGCACCATCAGGCGCTCGGAAACATTGAGCAGCAGGGCCAGCACGTGCTCGATCAACACGATGGTGATGCCGCGCCGGTTGATGCGGGTGATCAGCTCGGCGGTCTCGGCGACCTCCGGCCGGGTCAGACCCTACGCCGGTTCGTCGAGCAGCAGCAGCTTGGGCGACATCGCCAACGCCGAGGCGATCATCAATCGCTTCTTGTCGAAATTCGCAAGCTGCCCGGCGGGACGGTCGTACTGGTCGGACGCGATGCCGCAAAACGCCAGCGCATCGACAGCGGTATCGGGACCATCCGCACCGCCGAATCGAGCCGCGAGCGCTACGTTCTGGCGGGTGGTCAGGGATTCGAACTCGGTCTCGCGTTGAAACGTTCGTGCCAAGCCGGCTTGGGCGATCCGGTGCGGTGCCATACCGCGCAAGGACCGGCCGCGAAACACAAACTCGCCGCCGTCGGCGGTGAACGGAATGCCGGTAATGATGTTGAACAGCGTGCTCTTGCCCGACCCATTTGGGCCGGCAATGCCGAAAATCTCGCCGTCGGCGACAGTGAACGATACGCCGTCGACCGCTCTTAGCGCGGCGAAAGATTTTCGGGCATCACGGACCACGAGAATGTCGTCGCTGGCCACGGCGTTCCTTGCGTGGACTGGAGATTAGGTGAGTAGATCCGGCGCCACCCGGTCCGCGCGACCGGGTGGCGCATACCAGGCTATTTCATCCACGGCGGCGCTTGAAACGCGCCCGTGGCGTATTGGTCGGGATAGGACAGCGTTCGCTTGCCGTCCCAGATTTGATAAAACTGGATCGGTACGAAGTCGTTCCCCTGCATCGAAAGATGGGTCGCGTGATCGAACTTCAACCGCCCGATCGCGACCTGCTTGTCGGTCTCGCCGATGGCTCGGGCGACCGCATCGCGATCGGCGGGGTCGCCCACCTTGGCGACCGCGTCGAAATAGACCATCGTCATTTCGTATAGGCCGATGCCGTAGGGGCCGCTTTCGACCCCGTAAGCCGCGGTGTACTTCGCGATCACCTCGGCGGCGCGCGGATTTTTCGGCGACATCAGCGGACCACCGAGCAGGTTGTAGACCACGCCGGTCGATTTATTCTTGGTGAGTTCGAGAAACTCGGGCACCGAGGGGCCGTACTGGATGAACACCAGGCTGTCGGTGGGATCCTCCATGAACTGGCTGATGAAAGTGGCGGCATTCGACGGCATCCAGTCGGTATTGACGATGACCGCCGGCGGATCGTTTCGCACCTTGGTCAACAGCGATCGCCAGTCGTTGATTTCGCCGGACGGGACGATTTCGTCGACGGTGACGGTCCAGCCGGCGGCGGCGAAGCTCTTCTTGATGCCGGCATAGATGGTCTTCGAATAGGCGTTGTCGGACGAGACGATGGCGATCTTCTTGTTCGCCAATTTCAGCTTGCCCGAGCTTGCCAGCCCTTCGATGACGGGCAGCAATTCTGTCTCGTAGGCGTCGAATGACGGCGAGTACGACCAGATGGTGCTGTATTTGTCGGGATCCTCCGACACCATGGCGCGGGTCTGCGTCGAGTTGCCGGCCAGCAGGTAGATCATGTTGGCTTCCGCCATATACTGGATCTCGAAATTCGACTGAGTGGCATAGCCGGTGAGAATGGCGTGCAAATCCTCGGTGCCGGAGAGCCGCTCGAAGGCACTGACCACCGCATCCGCGGTCTGGTCCTTGACGTCGCCCAGGACGACTTCGAACTTATATCCGGCGACGCCGCCGGCGGCATTGATCTCGTCGACCGCCAATTGCACCCCACGCAAGGTTTCCTCGCCGTCCGCCGCGGCGCCTCCGGTCATTGGCGCCAGCACACCAATCTTGGCGATTTTGTCGGCGGCGGTCGCGGATGCAGCCACGCCGACGGCCATCATGACGACGGCAAAGGACGAAAGCATTCTCATGATCGGCTCCTTTTATCGGCGGGGCCAGGCATCGCGCCAAGTCCCGCGGAATTCCTCCCTCATTCTTCGCGTCTTGGATGCGCAAAGATACCAAAACCGAAGACACGATCGGATGGCAAGGGTAACCCTTGGGGCGTCGCAAGGATATTGCGCGCCGCAGAGATTTCTTTGATGACGAAAATTTCTCGGTCGGGCGCTAGTTGGCCGACCGCTTGCGGACGTCTTTTGGCAATATTCCGAAATGCTTCTTGAAGGCGGTCGAGAAATTGGCGTCGTATTCGTACCCCGTCGCTTCCGCCACCTGACCGATGGTCATGCCCTCGACTTCGAGCAGCGTCCAAGCCTTGTCGAGCCTTTGTTCCTTGCAGAACTCGAATATCGTGGTCCCGAATAGCTGTTTGAACCCGGCTCTCAGTTTGGTTCGATTGATGCCGACTTGGCTGGCCAGGTCGGTGACCGACGGCGGGTGCGCCAGGGACGACTCGAGAATGTCGCGCGCCTGTTGCAGTCGTTTGACTTCCGGCGGCTTGAGTCCCGACTCTTGGGCCAAGTCCTCGCCGGTTCGCCCCAAGGCGTGAACCGAGAGACAGATCAATTCGCGCGCCATCGACTCGATCAGCAGTCGGCGCAAATTGCCGGCGCAGGTCGCGGTCGCGAGGTCGGTCACGACGCGGCGCATTTGCGGCGTCATCACCAACGCCTTGAAGAACGGTTCCGCCGCGCCGCCGGCGAGAAAACGCCGCAACGAGCCGGGAAAATCCTTGGCATCGAGCCCCATGCCGTCGATCAGGACCGATCGCTTGCAATAGACCGTAAGCCACAGGCGCTCGCTTTCGTTGCCGTACCAATGCCCCTCGTCGAGGGTGCTTGGTTGCAGCCGGATGGTGCATATCGGGCTGACCAGATCGATGAGAAAATCGTTGCCGAACAAAAAGGCGCCGCGACCGGCGACGCGATAATGGAATTTGATCCAATCCTCGCCGCGGAGCTTGTCGACCGCGGCGCCGAACAGCAGATTGTTCACGAAAATCACGCGAAAATCGTCGGAAAACCGGTAATATTCGGTAAATAGGGTATCCACTTCGCTCTCGTGATGTCAATATGTTGGGATGGCGAACCCGGCATCCCATCCCGAAGGCGGGGTCGACTACCCGCGCACCCTGACTGAATTCGACGCGTGGTTCGTGTCGGAGACGGCGTGTGCGG